>DASTAL010000375.1:0-1464 GCA_035712685.1 Rudaea sp.
CTCATGGTCTGGCGCCCGTTCTACTTCGCCAGCCTGATCGTCGATCCGAAGAATCCGGATCGCCTGTTCAAGCCCGACCTCAACCTGATCCAGAGCCTGGACGGCGGCAAGAGCTTCGCCAACGTCGCCGGCGGCACGCACGGCGATTCGCACGTGGTGTGGATCGATCCGCGCGACACGCAACACGTCTACGTCGGCGACGACGGCGGTCTGTGGCAGTCGTTCGACGGCGCCAACAAGTGGTGGAAGCAGAACAACCTGCCGGTGTCGCAGTTCTATCACGTCAGCGTGGACGGCGCCGATCCTTACCATGTCTACGGCGGCTTGCAGGACAACGCCTGCTGGGTCGGCGACAGCGCCTATCCGGGCGGCATCGCCAACGCACAGTGGGAAAACATGTGCGGCGGCGACGGCTTCTTCATGTTCTCCGATCCGGCCGACGCGGATTACATCTACGCCGAGACCCAGGGCGGCGCGATCATCCGCGTCAACCGGCACACGCACCAGGCGCGCGACATCCAGCCGCGCGCCGGCTACAACGAGAAGCTGCGCTGGAACTGGAACACGCCGCTGGAACTCTCGCCGAACGAGAAGGGCACGCTGTACATGGGCGCGCAATTCCTGTTCCGCACGCGCGACCACGGCCAGAGCTGGGACCGCATCTCGCCGGATCTGACCACGAACGATCCGGCCAAGCAGAAGCAGGAGGAATCCGGCGGCGTCACCGTGGACAATTCCGCGGCCGAGACCAATACCACGATCTACTCGATCAGCGAATCGCCGAAGCAGGCCGGGCTCATCTGGGTCGGCACCGATGACGGCAACCTGCAGCTCACGCGCGACGCCGGCAAGAACTGGACGAACGTCGTCGGCAACATCAGGGGCTTGCCAAAGGGCGAGTGGGTGTCGTGGGTGCAGGCCGGCAACTTCGATGCCGGCACCGCGTTCGCGTCGTTCGATCGCCACACCTACGGCGACATGGCGCCGTACATCTACCGGACTACGGATTACGGCAAGTCGTGGACGGCGCTGGTCACGCCGAAGGACACGAAGGGCCTGATCGGCTACGTGCACGTGATCAAACAGGACATCGTCAATCCGCAACTGCTGTTCGCCGGTACCGAATTCGGACTGTGGGTTTCCATCGACGGCGGCGGCCACTGGGCGCAGTTCAAGGGCGGCAATTTCCCGGCCGTGGCGGTGCGCGACCTCGCCATCCAGCCGCGCGACGATGCGCTGGTATTGGCCACGCACGGCCGCGGCATCTGGATCGTCGACGACATCACGCCGCTGCGCAACCTGAGCGCCCAAATCCTGAACGAGGAAGCGGGCTTCCTGCCGGTGCAGGCGGCGCAGCAGCGCATCAGCGCCTACGGCGGCTGGTCCGAGGGCGACGCCAGCTTCACCGGGCCGAACCCCAAGGACGGCGCGCGCATCGCCTACTACCAGAAATCGCGGCACCTG
>DASTAL010000376.1:0-3085 GCA_035712685.1 Rudaea sp.
GCCGAGACCGCGCGCGAGCAACTGCGCCTGACCCGCGACTATTTCGCTGCGCTGGCGGCGGATTTGCCGATCGCGGCGTAGACGTTTAGACGTCCAGACATGAATCCCGGCGGAACGCCTGTCCGGCGCTGCTGCAAAGCATGGCCGCCCGTTGTATCATGCGCGGCCTTTCCCGTTCCCCTGTGCGGATATCCAGCCCGATGAGCAATTACCTGTTTACCTCCGAATCCGTGTCCGAAGGCCATCCGGACAAGGTCGCCGACCAGATTTCCGACGCCGTGCTCGACGCGATCCTCGCGCAGGACAAGCGCGCGCGCGTCGCCTGCGAAACCATGGTCAAGACCGGTGTCGCCATCGTCGCCGGCGAAATCACGACCAGCGCCTGGATCGACCTCGAGGCGCTGACGCGCAAGGTCATCCTGGATATCGGCTACGACTCGTCCGACGTCGGTTTCGACGGCGCCACCTGCGGCGTGCTGAACCTGATCGGCAAGCAGTCGCCGGACATCAACCAGGGCGTGGACCGCAAGAAACCCGAGGAACAGGGCGCCGGCGACCAGGGCCTTATGTTCGGCTACGCCTGCACCGAGGCGCCGGAATTCATGCCCGCGCCGATCTACTACTCGCACCGCCTCGTCGAACAGCAGGCCAAGGTGCGCAAGGCCGGCAAGCTGCCGTGGCTGCGTCCGGACGCCAAGTCGCAGGTCACGCTGCGCTACGACAGCGCGCACAAGGTGACCGGCCTGGACGCCGTGGTGCTGTCCACCCAGCACGATCCGGAAATCAAGCACGCCGACCTCGTCGAAGGCGTGCGCGAACTCATCCTCAAGCCCGTGCTTCCGAAGAAGTGGCTCGACGCACTGGCGCGGAACAAGGTGCACATCAATCCGACCGGCAAGTTCGTGATCGGCGGTCCGGTCGGCGACTGCGGCTTGACCGGACGCAAGATCATCGTCGACACCTACGGCGGCATGGCCCGCCACGGCGGCGGCGCATTCTCGGGCAAGGATCCGTCCAAGGTCGACCGCTCGGCCGCCTACGCCGCGCGCTACGTCGCCAAGAACATCGTCGCCGCCGGCATCGCCGAGCGCTGCGAGGTGCAGGTGTCCTACGCGATCGGCGTGGCGCATCCGACCTCGATCTCGGTCACCACCTTCGGCACCGGCAAGATCAGCGATGACAAGATCGAGAAACTCATTCGCAAGCACTTCGACCTGCGCCCCTACGGCATCCTGCAGATGCTGGACCTCATCCATCCGATGTACCAGCTCACCGCCGCTTACGGCCACTTCGGCCGCAAGCCGCACAAGATCAGCTACAAGGATGGCGCCGGCAAGGCGCGGACCGCGACCGCGTTCTCGTGGGAAAAGACCGACCGCGCCGACGCGCTGCGCGCGGATGCGAAACTGAAGTAACGAAAGCTCCGCCATGCAGTGGTCCATCCGCACGGCAGTGCGCGCGCTACTCGCGCTCGCGCTGCCGTTCGCCGCGGTACCGGTTTCCGCCGAGCCGGTGCCGCCACCGCTGGAGCTGCTGCACGCGCCCGGCAATTTCCTCGTCGCCGGTGTCGTGAACGACATCAACCCGGCCGGTCGGGTGGTTTTCGAGCGCAAGGAAGTCCTGTCCGGCAAACCCGCCCCACCGGCACTGGTGGACGTGCGCGTGCCTGCATCCGTGCTGGCCACGGCAAAACCCGGCGAGCGCTACATCGTCGGCTATTCGATGTATCGCCCGGACGCCAGGCTCGGGAAGATGCTCGCGAACCCGGACGGCCCGACCCTGCTGGTCAGCCTCGGACTGGAACCGGCCTTGTTCCGCGACGCGCCCGCCGTCCGCGCGATCCTGGATGCCGGACGCAGCGAGCACGGGCGCGAGTCGCGGCGCTTCCACGACTTGATCATGCAGGCTTTGGGCGGCGGCGACCCCCAGTTGCAGAACCTCGCGGCCGGCGAGATCGCGCTCGATCGTGAATTGTTCGAGCGCGTGCGCAAGGACGGCCTCGCCGACGTCGAACGAGCCGCGCGCGATCCAAAGACCTCCGTGCCCGCGCGCCTGCTGTTGTTGCAGACCGCGGCGACCCATGCGGGCTACCTCGGCGGCTGGGCTTCGGCAGCGGCGAAGGAGATAGTGGAAAATACGCCCGTGGACGGATATTCTGGCGGCACTTCGGACCTACCCGGACTCGTCCTGGCGGCGCTCGAGGTACTCGATCTGGGGAAAACCGAAATATCCGCGTCGTCCTTGCAGCGTTGGCTGCACGCCGCGAATCCGGCTTTGGTCGAGCAGGCGGCAGTGATGTTGGGCAGGGTGTCTCCGGAAACGGAGCGCACCGCGATCGCGGACGCGCTGTCCGATCCGCACCTGCCGGCGCAAGGCCGCCTATTTCTCGAAGATCGTCTGCGTCGCCTCGACCGGCAAGCCGCCGCCGCGAAGGCGCAGAAGGATGGATCCGACTGATCCGATTCCGGGCTGACGCGACGGCCGCGCCGGCAACGGAGAGGACAACCGCCGCACCAACGCTCTGGGGAGTTTCGAACATGGCTTTTCGACGCATCGCACCGATGTCGATCGGTGCTGCAATCCTGTTTTCGTTCGCGGCCAGCGCCGCACACGCTGGCAGCAACAATCCCACGGTATACAAGGCCGTGCGGCAAGACGTTTCCAAACCGCTGCGCGACATATTGGCGGCTTTGCCGCCGGATGCGCCGTCCGGCCCCGAAATCGAAGGCGTGCCCGTCCCGAACATCCTGCTCAAGCACGACAGCCGGCTGAGCGCGTTCGTGCCGGATTACCGCCACGTCCAACGCCACCCGCTGAACGTTCCGGCGCCGGCGGCGGATATCACCTTCAACGCGATCACCTCGACGACCTCCGGTTGCGGCTGCCTGCCGCCCGATACCAACGGCGACGTGAGCGACCAGCACTACATCCAGTGGGTCAACTCGGCCTACCAGATCTTCGACAAGACGACCGGTGTCGCCAACCCGTCGACGCTCACACCGAAACAGGGCAACACGTTCTTCACCGGTTTCGGCGGCAAGTGCGAGACCACGAATGCCGGCGACCCCGTGGCGCTGTGGGACGC
>DASTAL010000377.1:0-1879 GCA_035712685.1 Rudaea sp.
TGGCTGGCGATGCCCGACGGCTTGTTGATCGCCAGCAGGCGCGCATCCTCGAACACGATCGCCGCGTCCAGCGCCGCCAGCAGGCCTTTTGGCGGCGAACGGTCGCCATCCTGCGGGGATTCGATGCGAACAGGCGGGATCCTCACCTCATCTCCCTCCTCCAGTTTGCGCTCGGCCTTGGCCCGACCGCCGTTGATCCGCACCTGGCCGCTGCGCACCAGCTTGTAGACCAGGCTGCGCGGCGCGCCTTTCAGCTGCCCAAGCAGGAAATTGTCCAGCCGTTGGCCGGCACGATCCTCGGGGACGCGGACCGTGCGCGCGCCGCCGCTGGGGGAAGAATCCGGCTGTGTCATCGGGACCTGATCTGGTACACTCGGGGGGCGATGCAAGGGTTTGATTTCGCAGGAAGTGTCGGGCGCCACAACGCCCATCCGGCCGAAAGCCGGCCTGCCTGGCGAGGCCCGCCGCAGTGACGTTGCCACCACCCTCGGGGCGGACATGTTAACGGCTGCGCGGCAAACCCGCCCGTTGCCGGCTCCACGCCGTGACAGTGCCCGTTGAACAACGCCCCGCGCGACGCGCCCATCCCCGCAAGGCATGGCGCGGCGGTCGCCGGCCCCGCAACACCTAAACAAGGAACAAGCGCTCCCGCGGTTCGCCGTGGTGTGGCAGCGCTGGAACACTCAAGAGCGGCACGGCCTGCGCCCCGCGCGGCCGCGCGCTTCGCGGTATCCAGAAGCGAAACGCCCATGGCGTTCCGCGCATCGCCCCTGAACGGGCGACGGGCGCAAAGGAACGCACAATGAAGCGAATGCTCATCAACGCCACGCAGGCGGAAGAACTGCGGGTCGCGATCGTCGACGGGCAGAACCTGTACGACATCGACATCGAACAACCGTCGCGCGACAACAAGAAATCCAACATCTACAAGGGCCGCATCACCCGGCTCGAACCCTCCCTCGAAGCGGCCTTCGTCGAATACGGCGCCGAGCGCCACGGCTTCCTGCCGCTGAAGGAGATCTCCCGCGATTACTTCCAGGCCGGCGTCGACCCGAACAAGGCCGGCATCAAGGAACTCCTGCGCGAAGGCCAGGAAGTCGTGGTGCAGGTGGACAAGGAGGAGCGCGGCAACAAGGGCGCCGCCCTGACCACCTTCATCTCGCTGGCCGGCCGGTACATGGTGCTGATGCCGAACTCGCCCACCGCCGGCGGCGTCTCGCGGCGGATCGAGGGCGACGACCGCGCCGAGCTGAAGAAGGCGATGGACGCGCTGACCATCCCCGACGACATGGGCGTGATCATCCGCACCGCCGGCGTGGGCCGCGACGCGGAAGAGCTGCAGTGGGACCTGGACTACCTGCTCAGCATCTGGCGCGCGATCGCCGAGGCCGCGCTGACCAAGCCGGCGCCGTTCCTGATCTACCAGGAGTCGCGCCTGATCGTGCGCGCCCTGCGCGACTACATGCGTTCCGACATCGGCGAGATCCTGGTGGACACGCCGGAGATGTACGACGAGGCGCTGGAGTTCGTCGAGCAGGTGATGCCGCACAACAAGCGCAAGCTGAAGCACTACACGGACGACGTGCCGCTGTTCAACCGCTTCCAGATCGAGTCGCAGATCGAGAACGCCTACGAGCGCACCATCCGCCTGCCCTCCGGCGGCGCGCTGGTGATCGACCAGACCGAGGCGCTGACCGCGATCGACGTCAACTCGGCGCGCGCCACCAAGGGCGGCGACATCGAGGAAACCGCGTTCAACACCAACCTGGAGGCGGCCGAGGAAGTGGCCCGCCAGCTGCGCCTGCGCGACCTCGGCGGCCTGGTGGTGATCGACTTCATCGACATGTCGTCCAACAAGCACCAGCGCGACGTCGAGAAC
>DASTAL010000378.1:0-2564 GCA_035712685.1 Rudaea sp.
GTCTTCCGCGGCAAGCAGGGCGGCGGCGAACAGCGCCGCATTCGTCGCGCCGGCCTTGCCGATCGCGAACGTGGCCACGGGAATCCCGGCCGGCATCTGCACGATCGAGAGCAGCGAATCCATGCCGTTGAGCGCCTGCGACTGCACCGGTACGCCGAGCACCGGAACGCGGGTTTTCGCCGCCAGCATGCCTGGCAGGTGCGCGGCGCCACCGGCGCCGGCAATGATCGCGCGCAGTCCGCGCGCGTGCGCCTGGCTGGCATAGTCGAACAGCAGATCCGGGGTGCGGTGCGCGGACACGACGTGCACCTCGTGCGCGACGCCGAGGCGGTCGAGCGTGTCCGCGGCGTGTTGCAGCGTTTCCCAGTCCGAACGCGAACCCATCACCACGCCGATGCGCGGCGGCTGCGCTTTGCCGGTGTTCATGGCCTGTGTCCCGTAAAACGGCTATTCTAAGGACTAACCGCGCATAGCGATACTTTCGGAAAAGTTCGACGAGATGGACAAGCGATTGCTCGACATCCTGTGTTGCCCGGCGACGAAGCAGCCGCTGCGACCGTTGACACGTGCCGAACTCGATGCGCTCAACCGCGCCATCGCCGGCGGTGGCGCGCGCACGACGACACAGGCGGCGGTGGGTGCGGCGCTCGCGGCGGGATTGATCACGGTCGACGGCAAGCGTGTCTACCGCATCGAAGACGACATCCCGGTTATGCTGGCGGACGAGGCGATCATGGTGTCGCAACTGGACGTCCTCCCCGCGCGCTGAATGCATTCGTCCGCGCAACGCTGCGCCCGGCGGAAACGTCCTCATAATGTGAATTGCTTCACATTTTCGCAAATGATCGAATTTATGCTAGGCAGGTTGGGAACAGGCACAGCGGGCGATGGCGCCCGGCGGAATCCGTGGGATGAACAAACCTGACGACACCAGCAAGATCGTCGATTTGCAGCAGCGTCAAACGACGCAGGCATCCGCTGGCGACCGCCTCGGCGATCTGTTGCGGGCGGTGCGCGCGACGGCGATCAAGCGTCTGCACGGTCTCGTCGCGACCCTGTTCGAGAACATCGACGATGCCTTGTTCGACCTGGCCGAGAAGGCCGAGAACAACGCGATCCAGACCCAGTACTTCGATGGCATGCGCGAAGTGCGCAAGAAACGCCAACTGGTCGAGCGCGTCTTCCAGGAACAACTCGGGCGCCTGTTCAACGATTTCGCGAACGGCAAGTTGCAGCCGAACAGGCCCGACCCGACGAAAGCCGAAGGCGACGGCTTGTCGCTGGTCGAGGACAGCGAACTGGAGGAATCGCTGGCCATTGCCAGTGCGGTGGCGAAGAACGAAAGTCGCCTGGCGCGGCCTCTGTACGCGATGAACCAGCGCTTGGCGGTGCTGCGCGGCGGAGCCAAGGTCGAGGACGCGACCAATCCGATCGGGCCGGCGCAGTTGTGCCAGGGGTTCCGCGTCGCCATGCGCGAATTGGAACTCAACCTGCAGACGCAATTGATCGTCTACAAGCTGTTCGACCGTTACGTTCTCGCCGGGCTGGATCCGCTTTACGAAGAAATCGATGCGCAACTGATCCAGGCTGGCGTGTTGCCGCAGATCCGCCACGTCGTCGGTGGCGGTCGCGGTCCGCGCCCGGCCGGCGCACCGTTGCCACCCGGCACACCGCCGCCGGCGGACGGAGCTGGCGCTGCCGAAGCGGGTCAGACCGCCTATCCGGTCCAGTACGATGCGGCCGCCGCGCAGCTTCAGGTCGAGCTGTACAACACCGTGCGTGGACTGCTGGCCAATCGCCGCGCCGCACAGCCGCAAGGCGAGGGTGGCGCAGATTTCGCGCCGGGCATGGCCGTGCCTTACATCGCGCCGACCGATCTGCTGTCCGCGCTGACCTTGCTGCAGAACCAGACCTGGGCCGCGCAAAGCAGTGCGTCTTCGGCGGCCGACGCAGCGCAAGCGGTGCAGCAGATCAAGCAGGCCCTGCTCGACCAGGCCGGCAAGCTGCACGGCAACGACAAGGCGCACGTCGCCGGCGCCGACGAGGACACCATCGACCTCGTCGGCATGCTGTTCGAGTACATCCTGCAGGATCGCAACCTGCCGGCGCAGATGCAGGCCCTGCTCGGGCGCTTGCAGATTCCCTTCCTCAAGGCCGCGATCCTCGACAAGCACCTGTTCGCGCAGAAATCGCATCCGGCGCGGCAATTGCTCGACGCGATGGCGCAGGCCTGCATGGGTTGGTCCGAGGAATCGGACAAGGACCATCGCCTGTACGACAAGGTCAAGCTGACGGTAGAGACCCTGCTCAAGGACTTCGACGACGACCTGGCCATCTTCGAGAAGGAACGCCTCGATTTCGAGGCCTTCCTCGACGCGAACCGCAAGCGCTCGGAGCTGGCCGAGCAACGTGCCGCCGAGGCGACGCGCGGCCGCGAAAAACTGCATTCGGCGCGGCGCATCTCCGCGCGCGAAATCCTGCAGCGCACCGAGGGCAAGGACATGCCCGAGATCGTGCGCACGGTGCTGACGCGGCCGTGGGCGAATTACCTGGTGCTGACGCTG
>DASTAL010000379.1:0-1693 GCA_035712685.1 Rudaea sp.
CATGCGCCGCGCCCGCGCCGAACTGGCTCGAGCGGACGTGGCGATCCTCGTCACGGAATCCGCGCACGTCGAATCGGATCTGGCCTTGCTCGACGCCTGCGCGCCGGGTGCCGTGCGCATCGTCGTGCACAACAAGATCGATCTGTCCAGCGAAGCCACGCGCGCAGAGACGCTGGCGAATGGAGAAATCCACGTCTGGCTGTCGGCGCGCACAGGCGACGGCCTGGCATTGCTGCGCGAGGAATTGAAGCGCCTTGCCGGTCAAGGCGATGGCACGCATGGCGCGTTCAGCGCGCGCGCACGCCATGTGCAGGCGCTGGAAGCCGTTGCCGTGCACCTGCGCGCAGCGAAAGAACAGCTCGAACACCGTGCCGGTGAACTTGCTGCCGAGGAGTTGCGCCAGGCCCAGCAGACGCTCGGCGAAATCACCGGGCAGTTCAGCAGCGACGATCTGCTCGGCAAGATCTTTTCCACGTTCTGCATCGGCAAGTGAGGAGCGGCAACATGATCGACCTTTATTACTGGCCCACACCCAACGGCCACAAGGTCACGCTGTTCCTCGAAGAAGCCGGATTGCCGTACACGATCCGGCGCGTGGACATCGGCAAGGGCGAACAGTTTGCGCCGGAGTTCCTGGCCATATCGCCGAACAACAAGATGCCGGCCATCGTCGACCACGACCCGCCCGACGGCGGTGCGCCGCTCAGCGTATTCGAGTCCGGCGCGATCCTGTTCTATCTGGCGCGCAAGACCGGCAAATTCATCGCGACGGATCCGCGCGGCATGGTGACCTGCCTGGAATGGCTGTTCTGGCAGATGGGCGGGCTCGGGCCGATGACCGGACAGTACGGCCATTTCACCGTGTACGCGCCGGAAAAGATTCCCTACGCGATCGAGCGCTACACGCGCGAGGCACGACGCCTGCTCGGCGTGCTCGACAAGCGCCTGCACGGACGCGAGTATATTTGTGGAAACGAGTACAGCATTGCGGACATGGCGTGCTATCCGTGGATCGACCCGTACGAAAAGGCACCGCTGGACTTGACGGCGTACGCCGAAGTCCGGCGTTGGCGCAAGACGATCCGGGCACGGCCCGCGACCGCGCGCGCTTACGCGCAGGGCGACTTCCGCGAGCGGCAAACGCAGATGAGCGAAGCCGAACGGGCGATCTTGTTCGGCGGCCAAACCCCCGCGTGAATCAGTGCAACCAGTGCCCGCCGCGCGTGCGCCGCGTGGTGTTGGAATCGGCGGGTTCGGCGCGGCGCGCCAGCTCCGCCGGCGTCGGCGGCACTTCCGCCCAGTAATGGGCCACGGCTTCGATGGCCGATGGCAACTGTGCCAGGCATTCGTCGTACTCGGCTTCGGTCAGCGGTTCGATCTCGGCATCGGTCTGGAACACGCCTTCCTGCACCGCCAGCGCCATGATCGGCGAAAGCAGTTCGGTCAGGCGCGAATCGGCGCCCAAGCGCGCTTCCCACAGCCGTGCGCGCAAGTCCACCCCGCGCGAAAACCCCTCGCACCAACCTTGCGCGCTCAGGGCACTGCCGCCGTCGTCGAGTTCGATTTCGCCAAGGATGGGTTCGTACTGCTCGGTTTCCAGTTCGTAGCCGATGCTCTCGGAAAGCCGCGCCAGCAACTCGAGGACGCGCCGGCCCTCGTCGGCGTCGTCGAACGGATCGTGCAGCACTTCCGG
>DASTAL010000380.1:0-3011 GCA_035712685.1 Rudaea sp.
GATCCAGACGAAATGATAGTCGTCGCCGCCCGGAGCGCCCTTGAAGACGCGCCAGGACTTGCCGCCGTCGTCGGAAACGCGGATCGATTGCCCAGCCGAATAGATGCGGTCGCGATTCGACGGATCGACCGCGATGCGGCAGAAGTAGTCGTTTTCCAGCCAGCTTTCGCCACTCACGCGCGTCCAGTTGGCGCCGCTGTCGTCGGAACGATACAGGCCGCCCTCATCCACCGCGCCGGCGTGCGGAACGTTGCCGCTGTAGGGCGCGGCGTTGACCACGGCGTACACGCGTCCGCCGCTCGCCGTGGCGAGTCCGATGCGTCCTAGCGTCGCCTGCGGCCAGCCGTGACCGGCGATGCGTTTCCAGCTGACGCCGCCGTCGGTGGATTTGTATACCCCGCTGCCCGGGCCGTCGTTGGGCTGGAAATACGACAGCCAAGGATAATTGCGCACCTGCCACGCCGCGGCGTACACGACCTGCGGATTGGCTGGATCGGCGGCGAGATCGACCACGCCGGTGTCGGCATCGACGAACAAGGTCTTCTTCCAGGTCTTGCCGCCGTCGGTCGAACGGAACACGCCCCGTTCCGGATTCGGTCCGAAGAAATGGCCGAGTGCACCGACCAATACGGTGTCGGGATGCTGCGGATCGACGAGGATGCGTCCGATATGGCGCGTGGCCTCGAGGCCAGCGGAAACCCAGTTCCTGCCGCCATCGGTGGATTTGTACACTCCGGTACCGGCCGCGACGTCGTAACGCGCGGCGACCTGCCCGGTGCCGACGTAGATCACCTGCGGATTGGACGGCGCGATCGCGAGCGCACCGACGGCTGCGGCGGGCAGGTCGCCCGTCGGATGCCAGGTCGCGCCCGCATCGTCGCTCTTCCACACGCCGCCGCCGGCTGCGCCGAAATAAAACGTGTTCGGCTGGTCGGGAATGCCTTCCGCCATGGTGCTCCAGCCGGCGCGGAACGGGCCGACCAGGCGCCAGCGCATCGCATCGGCGATGTCGGCGGGCGGCGCGGCGAAAAGCGGAAGCGCAAATGCGATGGCTGCCAGAAATGCGCCGCGGCGCAGGGAATGGGCGATCATCCGGTCTCTCCTGAGTCCTGCGCAGCGCGCCGGGTTTATTGGAATGGATCCTTCAACGCAATCGTGTCGTCGCGATCGGCACCGGTGGCGACGAGGGCAATATGAGTGCCGGCGAGTTCCTCCACCGCGCGCAGATAGGCGCGCGCGGCCGGCGGCAGCTTGTCCCATTCGCGGATGCCGCAGGTGGATTCTTCCCAGCCGGGGAATTCCAGGTACACCGGCTTGCACTCGTCCCAGCCGGCGGCGTCGAGCGGTGCCAGTTCGCGGCGCTTGCCGCGGTATTCGTAGGCGATGCAGACCTTGATCGACGGCAGGCCGTCGAGCACGTCGAGCTTGGTGATGGCCAGACCATTGATGCCGCTGATCTGCACCGCGCGCTTGAGCGCGACGAGGTCGATCCAGCCGCAGCGACGCGGGCGCCCGGTGGTGGCGCCGAATTCGTTGCCGCGCTTGCGCAGCGCCTCGCCGGTGGCGTCGTTGAGTTCGGTCGGGAACGGCCCGCCGCCGACGCGTGTCGCGTAGGCCTTGCAGATACCGAGCACATAGTCGATGTCGCTGGCGCCGACGCCGGTTCCGGCATAGGCACCACCGACCGTGGTGTTCGACGAGGTAACGTACGGGTAGGTGCCGTGGTCGATATCGAGCAACGAGCCTTGTGCGCCTTCGTACAGGATGTTCGCGCCGTCACGGCGCAGTTCATGAAGCGTGGTGGCGACATCGTCGATCATCGGCTTGACGTATTCGCCGAATTCGAGCGCCTCGTCGAGCACTTTTTTGTAATCGACCTCGTCGGCCTTGAGCCAATGCTTCAGGACGAAATTGTGATAGTCGAGCACGCTGCGCAGCTTGTCCGGAAGTTCGTGCGGATACATGAGGTCGGCAACGCGGATGCCGCGCCGCGCGACCTTGTCCTCGTAGGCCGGACCGATGCCGCGCCCGGTGGTACCGATTGCGTTCTTGCCGCTCGCCTTCTCCCGCGCCTGATCCAACGCGATGTGGTACGGCATGATCAGTGGCGTCGCCGGACTGATCTTCAGACGCGAACGCACGTCCACGCCCTGCCCTTCGAGCTCGGCGATTTCTTCACGCAATGCCGCCGGCGACAGCACCACGCCATTGCCGATCAGGCACAGCACGCCATCGCGCAGGATGCCGGACGGAATCAGGTGCAGGACGGTTTTCTTGCCCTTGATGACGAGCGTATGCCCGGCGTTGTGCCCGCCCTGGAAGCGCGCGACCGCGCCGACGCGCTCGGTGAGCAGATCGACGATCTTGCCCTTGCCTTCGTCGCCCCACTGCGCACCCAGGATTACAACTGACTTGCCCATGATTCTTCCGTGCGATGAGATGGATTATTCGTGCGTGCCGCGGTATTTCTTCTCACCCGCGGTCACGCGCAGCTTCAGACGGTTTTGCGCAGTCGGCAACGGACAGGTCGCATACGGCGTGAACGCGCAGGGCGGATTGTAAGCCTTGTTGAAATCGATCACGACCTTGCCGTCCTTGGGCGGTTCGGTGTAGACGAAACGTGCGGCCCCATAGGTTTCGTGGCCGTTGGTCTTGTCGCCGAAGACCAGGAACAGGTTCGTATCGCCCGGCGTTTCGATGACGGGTTCAAGCCGGAAGGTCTTGCCGTCGCGCTCGAATACCGCCGCGCCCGGCACGACGACCTTGTCGACCTGGCCGAGGATATTCGGCTCCTCGACTTCATGCGGCGGATTGTAGGCCTCCCATTTCGCCTCGACGCGCCAGCTCGCGTCGATCGGAAAATAATCGATGCCGAGGAAATGCGTGCGCGTCGGCGCCTCGCTGTCTTTCACGCGCAGGCCGTATTTATCGCCACGCTGCACCAGATAGAAGCTGACCGTGCCGTAGGCGACCGTGGTCGGTTTGTCGTGGCTGTCGTCGAGCAGTTCCGC
>DASTAL010000381.1:0-1787 GCA_035712685.1 Rudaea sp.
GCGCTCGCCTCGCCGCGTTCGTCGGGCGGCCGCCAGCGCACTTCCACCGGGTAGCCGCGGCCTTCGACGTCGACGACGGGTGCTCCGCCGAAGTGGCGCGAAAAGGTTTGCGTGTCGATCGTCGCCGAGGTCACGATCAGCTTGAGGTCGCGCCGGCGCGCAAGCAGGCGCTTGAGGAAGCCGAGCAGGAAATCGATATTGAGGCTGCGTTCGTGCGCCTCGTCGAGGATGATCGTGTCGTAGGCGTTGAGCCACGGATCGGATTGTGTTTCGGCAAGCAGGATGCCGTCGGTCATGAACTTGACCAGGGTGCGCTCGCTGGATTGATCCGCAAAGCGCACCTGGTAGCCGACCACTCCGCCGAGCTCGACGCCGAGCTCGGCGGCAACGCGGCGCGCGACGCTGCGCGCGGCGACGCGGCGCGGCTGCGTGCAGCCGACGAGGCCGGCCACGCCGCGTCCGGCGGCCAGGCACAGCTTCGGGATTTGCGTGCTTTTGCCGGAACCGGTTTCGCCGGCAAGCACGATCACTTGATGTGCGCGGATCAGGCGCAGGATTTCTTCGGTCTTCGCCGCGATCGGCAGGGATTCGTCGATGCGGATTTGCGGCACGCTCGCCGCGCGCGCCGCATAACGGGACCGCGCCGCTTCCACGCGCGCGCGCCACGCGGCCAGCGCGGCGTCATCCGGATCCGCGCCGAGCTTGTCCAGGGCGCGCGCCAGCGCGCGCCGCTCGACGAGCGGAGTTTCATCGAGCAGCCTGGCAAGCTCGGGGTTGGCGCGATGCGGTGGAGTCACGGCGATAGATGCATCCTATCGAACGCATCGCAAGATTCGATTTTTCCTTTGCACAGCGCGGGATTATAGTGTGCGCAGTCCGTCGAAAAGGAGATGGTCATGGCCAAGCACGAAGGTACCCGCATCGACATCGCGCCGAAATTGCGCGCGAGCATGATCGCCCTGCTCAACCAGCAGCTCGCCGACACGCTGGATCTGCAGACCCAGGTCAAGCAGGCGCACTGGAACGTCGTCGGCAAGCACTTCATCGCCCTGCACGAGTTGTTCGACAAGTTCGCCGAAGAACTCGAAGGACCCGTGGACGACATCGCCGAGCGCATCACGGCGCTTGCCGGCGTGGCGCACGGCACCGCACGCATGGCGGCGAAGGCCTCGCGCCTGAAGGAATTCCCGGATGGGCGCATCGACGGCATGAGTGCCGTCGCCGCACTGGCCGATCGTTACGCCGCGCTGGCCGCCTCCACGCGCGCCGCGATCGACACGGCCGGCAAGCAAGGCGACGCCGACACCTCGGACCTGTTCACCGGCATTTCGCGCGGGCTGGACAAGGCGCTGTGGTTCCTCGAAGCCCATTTGGCTTGACATCAGTGGTTGCTAAGTTCGCGCGTCCAGCGCTCACTAAGCAACCCCGCCGCTCGCTCCTGCTCGCGGCGTTCGACCTCGCGCGACATGCGCTTCAACGCATGTCGCAGGCGCTCGGCCTCACCCTCGAAGCGCACCTGGCCTGAACCGTTCAGCATGTTGCGATGACAACGCCCGGCACTCGCCGGGCGTTTGCTTTGCGGATGCCGTCCGCCGGCAAATCGGCTAGAGTTTGGCATTCGACAATCACAGGGGATTGCCATGCACCGTTTCCTGCGGCATGCGCTTTGCGCGCTGCTCGTCATCGCCGTCGTTCCGGCCGCAAATGCAGGCATCTGTTACGTCACCACGGCCGGTGCAAGCACGAACACGGGCGCGTCATGGTCTTCCCCGTACGATCTGCAAACG
>DASTAL010000382.1:0-2000 GCA_035712685.1 Rudaea sp.
AGCAGGATCTTGATGTTGACCTCGTGGTCGGAGGTATCCACGCCCGCGGAGTTGTCGATGAAGTCGGTGTTGAGCAGCACGCCGTTGAGCGCGGCCTCGATGCGCCCGCGCTGGGTGCATCCGAGGTTGCCGCCCTCGCCCACCAGCTTGCAGCGCAAATCGCGTCCGTTGATGCGGATCGAATTGTTCGCGCGGTCGCCGACATCGGCGTTGGTTTCGGCTTCCGACTTGACGTAGGTGCCGATGCCGCCGTTCCAGAGCAGGTCGACCGGCGCCTTGAGGATCGCGCGCTTGAGGTCGTTCGGCGACAGCGACTCTACCCCCGCATCGATGCCGAGCGCCTCGCGCACCGGTGCCGATATCGGGATCGACTTCGCACTCAGCGGGTAGATGCCGCCGCCGGCGCTGATCAGCCGGGCGTCGTAATCGGCCCAGGACGAACGCGGCAACTTGAACATGCGCTCGCGTTCGACGAAGGACTTTTCCGCATCGGGATTCGGGTCGAGGAAGATGTGGCGGTGATCGAACGCGGCGACAAGGCGCGTGTGCCGCGACAGCAGCATGCCGTTGCCGAACACGTCGCCGGACATGTCGCCGATGCCGACACAAGTGAAGTCCTCGGACTGGCAATCCCGTCCGAGCGCGCGGAAATGGCGCTTGACCGATTCCCAGCCGCCGCGCGCGGTGATGCCCATGCCCTTGTGGTCGTAGCCGACCGAGCCGCCCGAGGCGAACGCGTCGCCGAGCCAGAAGCCGTGTTCGGCGGAAATCGCGTTCGCGATGTCGGAGAACGTCGCCGTGCCCTTGTCCGCGGCGACGACAAGATACGGATCGTCGCCGTCGTGGCGCACGCAGTTGTGCGGATGCACGACCTTGCCGTCGACCAGGTTGTCGGTGATGTCGAGCATGCCGTTCATGAACAGGCGGTAGCAGGCGATGCCCTCGGCGAGAACCGCATCACGATCTCCGCTGGCTGGCGGGCGCTTGACGAAGAAGCCACCCTTGGAACCGACCGGCACGATGACCGTGTTCTTGACCATCTGCGCCTTGACCAGGCCCAGCACTTCGGTGCGGAAATCTTCGCGGCGATCGGACCAGCGCAGGCCGCCGCGCGCGACCGGACCGAAGCGCAGATGCACCGCTTCCACGCGCGGAGCGTAGACGAAAATCTCGCGGTAGGGCTTCGGCTTGGGCAAGTCCGGCACCTTGGACGAGTCGAACTTGAAGCTGATGTATTCGCGCGCCTTGCCACCGGGCGTCTGGAAATAACTGGTGCGCAGCATGGCACCGATGACGCCGAGGAAGCCGCGCAGGATGCGGTCCTCGTCCAGGCTCGCCACGCGATCGAGCAGGATGCGCAGTGCCGCCACGATCGCCTGCATCTGCGCATCGCGATCCTGCCCGCGTGCATTCACCAGATCGTCGACAAACCCCGGGTGCGCCGCGGCGACCTCTGCCGGCAGCAGGATTTCAAGTTCCTTGCGCAGGCGCTTGCGCGCGCCTTCGAGCACGGTCTTGCCCGGGTCCTCGCGCTGCGGGTCGAACTTGGCCTCGAACAACTCGACCAGCAGTCCGGCGATCAGCGGATAGCGGTTGAGCGTCTCTTCCATGTAGCTTTGCGAGAACGTCGCATTGGTCTGCACGATGTACTTGCAGATGCCGCGCAGCACGGCGACCTGACGCCAGCCCATGTTCGCGCCGAGGATCAGCTTGTTGAAGCCATCGCTTTCGGCCTGGCCGCGCCAGATGCGCTCGAAGCTGGACTGGAACGAATCGCGCACCTGTTCCAGGTCGAATCCCAGGCGCACCGCCGACTGCACTTCGAAATCCTGGATCACGGCGGCCGTGTCGCCCAGCTTCATTTCGTACGGATGCTCGGAAAGGATCTTCAGGCCCATGTTCTCGAGCAGAGGCAACGCGTCCGACAAGGAAATCGGCGCGCCGTAGCGGAACAGCTTGAAACGCAGGCTGTCGTCGTTGCCGGGACGGTACAGCGACAG
>DASTAL010000383.1:0-7803 GCA_035712685.1 Rudaea sp.
TGGGACGCGCGCCTGACTTCCGAACTCGTGCTGCTGTTCCTGTACTTCGGCGTGATCGGGCTGTACCACGCGATCGAGGATCGCCGCCAGGCGGCGCGTGCCGCGGCATTCCTCGCCCTGGTCGGCATCGTCAACCTGCCGATCGTGCATTACTCGGTGATCTGGTGGAACACCCTGCACCAGGCGCAGACGGTAAGCCTCGTCGGTCCGTCGAAGATCGCGCCGAGCATGCTCTGGCCGCTGCTCACGCTCGCGTTCGCCACGCACGTATACTTTTTCGCCAGCGTGCTGGCGCGTTCGCGCGTGGCCCTGCTCGAACTCGAATCCGGCAAGGACTGGGTGCGCGCGCTGCTGCCCGCCACGGAGATCCTCCATGACTGATTTCTTCGCCATGCACGGCTATGCCGCCTACGTCTGGCCGTCGTATGCGTTATTCGCCGTCGTGCTGCTCGCCGACGCGCTCGCGCCGGTGTTCGCGCGCCGCCGCGTGATGCGCGATCTTGCACGGCGCGTTCGCCGCGCCGCCTCGAGGAAAATGCCGTGACGCCCACCCGCAAGCGCCGCCTGATCGCGGTGAGCCTGATCCTGATTGCCGTTGCCGTCGCCGCCGCGCTGACCACGCTCGCGCTCAGCCGCAACATGAGCTACCTGTTCTCGCCGAGCGAAGTACTCGCCGGCAAGGCGCCGGAAGGCGTGAGCTTCCGCCTCGGCGGGGTGGTGCTGGAACATTCGATCCAGCGCGCGCCGGGATCGCTGACCGTGGACTTCGTCGTCACCGACCGCTTCCACCAGATGCCAGTGCAATACACCGGCGTGCTGCCGGACCTGTTTCGCGAAGGCCAGAGCATCATCGCCACCGGGCAGATGCAGGGCGGCCGTTTCGCCGCGCGCGAAGTGCTGGCCAAGCACGACGAAACCTACATGCCCAAGGAAGTCGCAGACGCCATCGCGAAGGCAAAGGCGGCCGAAGCGGCGCAGCACGCCGGGAATCCGCATTGATTCAGGTCAAGCCCCGCGTACGCGTTCGCCGCAGCAGAGGTCTATAATCGTTCCCAGTTCAATCAACAGGAGATCGATCATGTCGCACGAATCCGATTCCACCAATACCAGCCGCCGGCGCTTCTTCGCCGTCGCCGGCAGCGCGATCGGCGCCGCTGCCGTCATCAGCGTGCTGCCGCGCCAGGCGCGCGCCGCCGATTTGCCGCATCTGGAAGCTTCCGATGCGACCGCGCAGGCGCTGCATTACAACGATGACGCGGCCAAGGTCGACAAAGCCGCCGCACCGACGTGGAAAGCCGGCGAGGCCTGCCACAACTGCAACTTCTTCCAGGGCGGCGCGAACGACGCGTGGGGTCCGTGCCAGTTGTTCCCGGGCAAGGCCGTGAACCGCAACGGCTGGTGCGCCGGCTACGCGAAGAAAGCCTGACGCTGCGCGCGTCGCAATCTTTCCCCGTCTCGCGTAATCTACCGGCTTGCCCCGCAAGCCGGTAGCGCGTTGGTCTTTTCCGCATGCTTCCCGAACTCGGCCAATTCGCCCTCATCCTCGCCCTGCTGCTCGCGGCCGTGCAATGCACGCTGCCGCTCTACGGCGCCTGGCGCGGCAACACGACGCTCGTCTCCATCGCGCGTCCGGCGGTCGCCGGACAGGCGGTGTTTGTCGTGCTCGCGTTCGGAATCCTGACTTGGGCCTTCCTTACCCAGGATTTTTCCGTCGCCTACGTTGCGCAGAATTCCAACCTCTCGCTGCCCTGGTACTACCGCTTCCCCGCGGTGTGGGGCGCGCACGAGGGTTCGCTGCTGCTGTGGATCCTGATCCTCAATGTCTGGACCGTCGCCGTCGCCGCGTTCAGCCGCCACCTGCCCGATGCGACAATGGCGCGCGTGCTCGGCGTGCTCGGCTTCATCAGTTGCGGATTCCTGCTGTTCACCCTCCTCACCTCCAATCCGTTCCTGCGCCATCTTCCCGCGCTGCCGGACGGCAATGACCTGAATCCGATCCTGCAGGATCCGGGCCTGATCATGCATCCGCCGATGCTGTACACCGGCTACGTGGGATTCTCGGTCGCATTCGCGTTTGCGATCGCCGCGCTGCTCGGCGGTGAACTGGATGTCGCATGGGTGCGTTGGGCGCGTCCGTGGACGAACGTCGCCTGGGCCTTCCTCACTCTCGGCATCACGCTCGGTTCGTGGTGGGCGTATTACGTGCTCGGCTGGGGCGGCTGGTGGTTCTGGGACCCGGTCGAGAACGCCTCGTTCATGCCCTGGCTGGTCGGCACCGCGTTGATCCACTCGCAGGCGGTGACGGAAAAGCGCGGCTCGTTCCGCGCCTGGACGCTGCTCTTGTCGATCTTCGCGTTCTCGCTGTCGCTGCTCGGCACCTTCCTCGTGCGCTCGGGCGTGCTCACCAGCGTGCACGCGTTCGCTTCCGATCCGCGCCGCGGCATTTTCATCCTCGTGTTCCTCGGCATCGTCGTCGGTGGCTCACTGCTGATTTACGCCTTGCGCGCACCGAAAGTCGCCGGCGGCAAGGCATTCCGCCTGCTCTCGCGCGAAACCCTGCTGCTCGTCAACAACCTGATGTTCGTGTGCGCGGCGGCAATGGTGTTGCTCGGCACGCTGTATCCGATCATCGGCGACATGCTCGGCGTCGGCCGCATCTCGGTCGGTCCGCCCTACTTCGGCTTCGTATTCCCGCTGCTGATGCTGCCGGTCGTCTTGCTGATCCCGTTCGGGCCGTTCTTCCGCTGGGCGATGGCGGATTGGGGTGCGGCCTGGCGCAGCTTGCGCCCGGCATTGATCCTGGCCCTCGCCGCGGCAATCGCGGCGGCACTGATCTTCCCGCACGCGCCGCTGCGCGCGCTGGCGGGCGTCGCGGCCACTTTCTGGGTCGGCGGCGGCATCGTTGCGTACGCGCTCCGGCGCTGGCGCGAGGCGCCCGCAGGGCGCCGCTACACGCCGGAAATGCTCGGCATGATCCTCGCCCACTTCGGCCTCGCCGTATTCCTGGCCGGCGTGCTGATCACCGGCGCGACCAGCGTAGAACGCGACCTGGGCTTCGCACCGAACCAGACCCAGCAAGTCGGCGGCCTGGATTTCCGCTTCATCGGCGTGAGCCGCGTGCAAGGTCCGAACTATCTGGCCGACCAGGGCACCATCGAGGTGCGCGATGGCGATCGCCTGGTCACCACGATGCATCCGCAGAAGCGCCAGTACGCCGGCCAGCAGATGCAGTCCAAATCCGACATCGACGGCGGCGTGTTCCGCGACATCTACGTCGCACTTGGCGATCCGCTCGGTGACAAGGCCTGGGGCGTGCGCATCTACGTCAAGCCCTTCGTGCGCTGGATCTGGGCCGGTGGTCTGTTCATGCTGTTCGGCGGACTCACCGCCGCGGCCGACCGCCGCTTCCACGCGAAACGCGCCGCGATGGATGAAACCGCACCGGATGCCGCGCCGGCGCAGGTGCCGGCATGAGTCGATTGCTGCCTTTCTTCGGCTTCGTCCTGCTTGTCGCCCTGCTCGTGTTCGGCCTGCGCTGGAACCGCACGCACGACATGAACTGGGTGCCGAGCCCGCTGATCGACAAGCCGGCGCCTGAGTTCACTCTTCCACTTTTATACGATTCCGCAAAAACCGTCGACCGCAAGGACCTGCTCGGCAAGCCCTGGTTGCTCAACGTGTTCGGCAGCTGGTGCGTAACTTGCCAGGATGAGCATCCCGTACTCATGGCCTATGCCAAGAAATTCGGCGTGCGACTCATCGGCCTGAACTGGAAGGACGATCCGGACACGGCCAAGCGCTGGCTCGCGCGATTCGGCAATCCCTACGACACCATCCTCGTCGACACCGACGGCAAGGCCGGCATCGATTTCGGTGTGTACGGCGCACCGGAAACCTTCCTCGTCGATGCGCAGGGTGTCGTCCGCTACAAGCACATCGGCAACCTGACGCCGGAAAGCATCGATCGCGAGCTCAAGCCCGCCATCGCGCGCTTGCGCACGGAGTAGCCATGAAACGCCTCGTGCTGATCATCGTCGTCCTGCTCGCCGGCCTGAACGCCGCGTTCGCCATCGATCCGCTGCCGTTCAAGGACCGCGCTGAGGAAGTGCGCTTCCAGAACCTGACGCGCCAATTGCGTTGCCTGGTCTGCCAGAACCAGGACCTCGCCGATTCCGATGCGGATCTCGCCAAGGACTTGCGCCGCCAGGTCTTCCAGATGATGCAGGAAGGCAAGACGGACGATCAGATCAAGCAATACCTGGTGTCGCGCTACAACGACTTCGTACTCTACGATCCGCCGCTGCACGCCGGCACCTGGCTGCTGTGGTTCGGCCCGTTCGCGTTTCTCGCGCTCGGCGCGTTCGTCGTGCTGCGCATCCTGCGCCAGCGCGCACGCGCGCCGCTGCCACCCACCGATTCCGGGGAAGACTGGTAATGCCCGCATTCATCCTGCTCACCGCGCTGATGCTGGCCACGGCGCTGGCCTTCGTGTTGATGCCGCTGTTGCGCGGACGCCGACCCGGCAACTCGGCCAGCGATGCACGCCGCCTGCTCGCGCTGCTCGACGAATCGCACAAGAGCGGCATCCTCAGCGATGCGGAATACGCCGCCAAACGCACCGAACTCGGCGAACGCCTGCTCGGTGCACTGGACGCGCCCGCGCCGCCACGGCGCGGCTACCCGGTTGCGATCGCGATCGCGTTGTTGCTGCCGCTCGCCGCCATCGTGCTGTATCGCATTGTCGGCACGCCTGCCGCGCTCGTGCCCGGTGCGAAGACTGCGGAACAAGCTCCCGCCGATCATGGCGCCGACATGGAACAGGCCATCGCCAAACTCGCGGACAAGCTCAAGCAGAATCCCGACGATGCCGAAGGCTGGACCCTGCTCGGCCGTGCCTACGAGGCGACGCAGCGTTTCGAGCAGGCGCGCGATGCGCTCAAGCACGCCTACGACCTCGCCAAGGGCGATCCGGATGTCGCCGTCGCCTATGCCGAAGCGCTGGCGCTGTCGAGTCCGACGCGGCGCATCGAAGGCGAGCCCCGACAGATCCTGGACGCGGCGTTGAAGGCGGCTCCGGACAACCAGCGCGGCCTGTGGCTGCTTGGCATCAGCGAATACCAGGGCAAACAATACGACGACGCGATCGCCACGTGGAAACATCTGATCGCGGTCCTGCCCAAGGATTCGGACATCGGCCCATCCGTGCAACAGCAGATCGCGCGCGCCGAGGCCGAGCGCGACGGCAAGCCGTTACCGGCGGAGGAACCGCCGGAAGCGAACGCCGCCGCGACCGCAGCAGCTTCGGCCCCCGCGCCGGCATCCGCTTCCGAAAGCGGCGCGCAACTGCACGTGGAGGTTGCGTTGGACCCGAAACTCGCCAGCAAGCTCGCGCCCGGCGATGTATTGTTCGTGTACGCCAAGGCCGCGAGCGGTCCGCCGATGCCGCTTGCGATCCAGCGCATGGACGCGGGCAAACTGCCGGTGACGGTCACGCTCACCGACGGCATGGGCATGCTGCCGAGCATGAAGTTGTCGCAGTTCCCGCAAGTGGTGATCGGCGCGCGCGTGTCCAAATCCGGCAACGCGATGCCCCAGAGCGGCGATCTGCAGGTGCTCTCGCAACCCATCGCCGTTACTACCACGACGCCGATCAGGCTGACGATCGACAGCGTGGTCCCGTAAAATCGCGGGATGCCCGACGCCCGCCAATATTTCGATCTGCCCTCTCCCTTTGCGATGAAACGCGGCGGCGCCCTCGTCGGCGCGCGCCTCGCCTACGAAACCTGGGGCAGCCTCGACGCCAACCGCGACAACGCGATCTTCATCCTGACCGGCCTTTCCCCCGGCGCGCACGCCGCTTCGAACGCCGCTGACCCCACGCCGGGCTGGTGGGAAGACATGCTCGGTCCGGGCAAGTACATCGATACGAATCGCTGGTTCGTGGTCTGCGCGAATTCGCTGGGCAGCTGCAAGGGTTCGACCGGCCCGGCCTCGATCGATCCGGCGACCGGAAACGCATACAAGTTGACGTTCCCGGAACTCGCGCTCGAAGACATCGCCAACTCCTCGCAGGCACTGGTCCGGCACCTGGGCATCGAACACCTCGCCTGCCTGATCGGCAATTCCATGGGCGGCATGAGTGCGCTCGGCTGGCTGCTGAACCATCCCGGCAGCGTGCGCGCACACATCAGCATTTCCACCGCACCGCAGGCACAACCCTTCGCCATCGCGATCCGCTCGCTGCAGCGCGAAGCCATCCGGCTCGACCACAACTGGAACAACGGCGACTACGACGATGCGCACTATCCCGAGGCCGGCATGTCGATCGCGCGCAAGCTCGGCGTGATCACCTACCGTTCGGCGATGGAATGGGTCGGCCGCTTCGCGCGCATTCGGCTCGACTCCGAAGCACGACCCGACGACGACCCGTTCGGCGTGGAGTTCCAGGTGGAATCGTATCTGGCCGGACACGCGCGCCGCTTCGTGCGCAGCTTCGACCCGAACTGCTATCTGTACCTGTCGCGCGCCAGCGACTGGTTCGATGTCGCCGAATATGGAAATGGAAGCGTCGCAGCGGCATTGAAACGCATTGCCGTCGAACGCGCACTCGTGATCGGCGTGTCCACCGACATCCTGTTCCCGCTGTCGCAGCAGGAAGAAATCGCAGACGGCTTGGGTGCCGCCGGCGCTCAGGTCGACTTCGTGGCCCTGGATTCGCCGCAGGGACACGACGCATTTTTGGTGGATATTCCGCGTTTCGGCGCCGCCATCGCAGCGTTTCTGGCCTCGTTGTAGAATCCGCCCATGCTCGCCCTCGAATTCCCCGGTTGCCGCGACCTGGTCGACGCCATCGACCGCGCCGTCTGTCGCGACTGCGACAAGGAAATAACCGGCGACCTGCGCAATGCGCTGTGTCGGTTGATCCGCGATCCGGCGGTGAAACTTCCGGATTGCGTGTTCGAACGCGCCGCCGATCACTACGCACGGCGCGAGTTGTACCGCAGCGAGGATCGCGGGTACTGCGTCATCGCCATGACCTGGGGCCCCGGTCAGGGCACACCGATCCATGACCACAGCGGCATGTGGTGCGTGGAAGGCGTGTGGCACGGCGAGCTGGAAATCACGCCTTACGAACTCGTCCAGCACGACGCCGAACGCTATCGCTTCGAATCGCGCGGCACGATGAACGTCGGCCCCGGCTCGGCCGGCAGCCTGATCCCGCCGCACGAATACCACACCATCCGCAATCCCAGCAAAGACGACATCGCCGTCACCCTGCACGTCTACCGCGGACCGATGACGCAATGCTCGGTGTTCCGCCCACTGCAGGGCGACTGGTACAGCCGCGATCAGCGCCAGCTGTCGCTCGACGCCACGCACTAATTGGTGCCGGTGGAGCGAAGGCCGCAGGATCGCGGCGCGAGGCACCACCCTAACGCGATAACAATGCCCGAGTATCATCAGAGCGTTCCGCCGCTGACGATTGTCACAGATCAGTTCTCTGAATTGATCCGCGGTGTGAAAGCCTTTCTTCGCCAAGAATGCATCAACAATGCGGTCGCTGCCGTCAGCAGGCTCGAGAGCGACGGCAACCCATTCCGGACAATGCTGCTGCGAGAAAAGCAGCCATGGCTTTACGCGCTAAGCGAATTCGATCGCCTAACGTTGCGAGGGAGTCGGCCGTTACCGAACAAGGCAATCACGGACGGAATTTTCTTCTTGGCTTACCTCGGCGCACTTTTGCGCGAGATTCGCGGCACGCTTCCTCGGGCGCTCGCAGATCGTTTCAGGGCGCGCTTTCTC
>DASTAL010000384.1:0-2554 GCA_035712685.1 Rudaea sp.
GCTGGTATCCGCCGCGCTGGGAGGGCTGCGGTCCGCACTGGTGCATGCACCGCGGCTACTGGGGCCGTTGAGGTTCGGCCTGCGCGGCGGTGGGTTCGCACTCGCCGCCGCGCAGCAGGAGACCCTTGGCCTTCCACTCCATCGCCGCGTCCATCGGCTCCAGCGCACTGAATGTACCCGAAACCAGGGTTGCGATGGGCGCGCCGTCGCGGTAGAGGATGCGCGATCCGGTCAGCGCCGGCACTTTTTCGCCGGCGACGATGGCGCCGACCAGGTTCAGCGGATCGGCGCCGCACACCGCGACCATCTCGCCTTCCTCCGGCTTGCGGCGGATGCCGCGCAGAAGGCCGATCGCCTCGGGCAGGGCGAATTGCTCCCCGGAGAGACCTGCGATGAAACGGCCACCGCGAACTTCGCCGCGCGCCTCCATGCGCTGGTAGACGCGCAACAGCTCGCGCCACGGCGGCAACCACGCCGCCTCGCGCGCGAGCAGGCGCCAGCAGATCACGCCGTAGCGGCGCAGCAGGATGCGTGCAACGTATTCGACATTTTCCACGTTGGCATTTTGCGGATTCCTGGCATCGTCCGGCGTGGTGCTGCGCCGCAGCGGCGACCATCGTCCGGCATCCGCGATGCCGAGCAGGGCCGTGCGGCGACCGCGCCGCCGGCTCGGCGAGGGGCGTTTGGATTGCGGCACCAGCAGCGCGCGCAGGCCGGCGAAGCTGTCGGAGTTGATCTGTCCCGCGGCAACGAGTTCGGCCAGGGCTTCCTCCAGTTCGACATGAAGCAATTGCGTGCCCGCCAGCAACTCGTCGAAGAACGACGCGCCGTGGCTGCGCAGAAAATCGGAAACCATTCTTGCGCGCGACGAGATTGTCGCATCGCCATCGTCTTTCGTTGCATCCAGTGCGCTCCATGTCGGCAGGCTGCGCCGTTGCAGCAGGACGATGGGCGTGGCGCGCACAGGGCCGGAGCCATGCTCACTGCCCGCGGATGCGCGTGGCCGCAGCCGCGACCACACGATGCGCCCGGCCAGGCAAAGGTCGTCGAGCCAGGAAATTTCGTAGCCGGCAACACGTGCGGGCAGAATCTCCGATTCCCAGGCCGCAGCCGGCGCCTCGAAGCCTTCCAGTTGCGCGAGCACGGCGGCGAGTGCGTCCGGTCCTTCGACGCGGGCGCCGGAAGCCACTTTCTGCCAGTCGAACAGAAAGCGGAGAAAATCGCGCGGCTCGACCGGCTCGATCTCGCGGCGCAGGCGGTTGATCGTGTAACGGTGGATGCGCGCCAGCAGGTATCGTTCACACCATTCCACGTCTGAAGTCGCGGGATCGGGCGTGAAATGTCCTTGCATCACCGTGCCTTCGCGCTCCAGCGCCAGCAGGGCGGCTTCGATTTCCACGGGCGGAAGATCCAGCGCGGTGGCGAGCTTCGCGGCCGGGGTCGGACCGAGTCCGGTCATGCGGGCGCGAAGCAAGTCGGCCAGCGCGGCTTCGCGCGTCCATTCGGTTCGCGCGAATTCTGCTGGAGCGGATATGGACGGCTCGAACGAGGCATCGCCGAATAGCGCCTGGAACTGCGGCAGGCGTTCGGCAGGGATGTGCAAATCCGCCAGGCGGGTGGCACGCCGCTGCGCGATCAGCGCATCGAACAGCGTGCGCCACGCCGGATGGCGCGCCATGTCGGCTTCGGTCAGGAAACCCAGTCCCATCAATGCTTCGTGCAACTCGTCCGGCGTGCGCGCCTGCGGCCAGGCTTCCTCGCGCACCGCGGCAATCGCGTCCGCGTCGAGCGCGCCGAAATCCGCGGTCGACTCGATGTCGCCCCAGCGCCTCGACATCACAGCCTGCGTGCGGCGTTCCTCGAGCGGTGCGTCGTCGAGGAAGGCATACGGCCGCGCGCTCAATACTTCGGCGGCGAGTGGTGAGGGTGCGGTCAGGTCGCGGCACACGAAACGAATCTCGCCGCTTTCGAGCCGGCGCAACAATGCTTCGAGGCCTTCGATGTCCATGGCCTCGTGCAGGCAATCGTGCAGGGTCTGCGCGACGAGCGGATGATCCGGAATCTGGCGTTCGCCGACGATGTTCTCCAGGCACGCGACCTGATCGGGGAAGACCGCGGCAAGCAGGTCCTCGGACTTCATGCGTTGCAATTGCGGCGGGACTTTCGCGCCACCGATGAAACGCGGTAGGGCGAGTGCGGTCGCCGCATTCCAGCGCCAGCGCACGCCGAACATGGGTGCATCGAGCAAGGCCTGGACCAGCACGTGGCGTACGGAATTGGAGTGAAGGTATCGGGTGACGTCTTCGAGCGGAAAACTGTGGCTGGTCGACAGTGACAGGATGATCGCGTCTTCGGTCGCCGCCGCCTGCAATTCGAAGTTGAAGGTGCGGCAGAAGCGTTTGCGCAACGCCAGGCCCCAGGCGCGGTTGAGGCGACTGCCGAACGGCGAGTGGATCACGAGTTGGGTGCCGCCGGATTCGTCGAAGAAGCGTTCCATCGCGAGCGTGGTTTGCGTCGGCAGCATGCCGAACGCGGCCTTGGCGCCGCCGAGGTA
>DASTAL010000385.1:0-1554 GCA_035712685.1 Rudaea sp.
TTCCGCTTCGATGCGCAGATGCGCAGCCTGCAGGGACAGGACGGCGACCCGATTCAACTGACGACCGGCGAATACGAGCTGCTTGTCGCATTCCTCAGTGCGCCGGGCCGCGTGTTGTCGCGCGACCAACTGGTCAGCCAGTTGCACGGCCACGAGGCCGGTCCCTTCGACCGCTCGATCGACGTCCAGGTCGGCCGCCTGCGGCGCAAGATCGAGCGCGATGCCGCGAATCCGGAACTGATCAAGTCTGTGCGCGGCGCAGGCTACGTGTTCACCCCGCGCGTGCAGCGGGTCTGACCGGCGTGCCGCCACGCGCCGCAGGGAGCGCTTATGCCGCGGCCAGGACTTGATGATCGCCGCGATACGCCGGCCGTGACGGCGGACGCAGTTCCCGGCTCGCTTTCGTACCCACCCCACCGCTGTCCCCATCGCGCGCGATGGCGTGCAGCCTGCGCGCGTCGAGGATTTGCACTTCGCGCCACTTCACGGACACGCAGCCCTGCGCACTCAGCGCCGACAGCGCACGCGTGACCGTTTCGTGCTTGAGTGCAAGAAAGCTGCCCATGTCGGCGCGGCTCATGCGCAGCACGAATTGCCGGGCGCTGAAACCCAGCGCCGCGTGGCGTGCGGCGACATCGAGCAAGAATGCGGCGACGCGCTGTTCGGCACTGAGCGTACCCAAAGCCAGCATCCAGCTGTGCGTGCAGCGGATTTGCGCGGCAAGCGCACGCGTCAATTGCGCATGCAGTTGCGGGATGAGCGCGCATGCATTGAGCACGGCCGGATAAGACAGTTCCCATACCACGCTGGTATCGAGGGCGATCGCATCGCCGGCATAGGCCTCCATTCCGATCGATTCCACGCCCATGAGGTCGCCGCGCATGCAGAAGCCGGTGATCTGTTCGCGTCCGTCGGCGGCGATGATGCTGGTCTTGAGAAACCCGCTGGTGACGAGATACAGCGCATGGAAAGGCTGGCCGGCGCGATGCAGGCACTGCCCGGCCGTCAGCTTGCGCCGTGCCGCGGGCACGAGTGTGCGCAGTTCCTCCAGCGACATGCCGCCCAGCGTGGCGGAGTCGCTTGGCACCTCGGTAACCGCAGTCAGCTTGGACGTTGCAGCGTTGAGCATGGCGTTCTCCGTGCGGGCAATTCGGGTTCGGGGGCATCTTCCAACGCGACCGCGACCGCAGCATGACGCGGCGGAAACACTGTGTAACAGCCTGTAACGGCGGCGCCGGCACGCGCGATGCAATTGATCTTGCTCAACACGGCGCACTTGCCGTCGCGTACGGTGTGGCGCATGAAGGTATCCACGACGATCGACGGCGGTACATCGCCCAGCCCGTTTGTCAACGCTCAGGCCGTCGAAGCCTGGGACACCTGGTTTCGCTGGCGTGACGACGGGCAATTGCGCGATGTCACCCTCGAAGACACGTGGGAGCGCCTGGCCTCGGCACTCGCCGGGGACGCGTCGCGCCGGCCCGGTTACAAGCGCCGCCTCATCGACGCCTTCGAAGGCTGGCATCTGCTGCTCGACGAACGGGTATCCGCCAC
>DASTAL010000386.1:0-1507 GCA_035712685.1 Rudaea sp.
GCGCGACCGCTGTCGATCGGGTTGAACTGCGCCCTCGGCGCGACCGAATTGCGCGCCTACGTCGATGCCCTGGCGCGGATCGCCGAATGCCGGGTCAGCACGCATCCGAACGCGGGCCTGCCGAACGCGTTTGCCGAATACGACGAGACGCCGGAACACATGGCCGGCATCATCGGTGAATTCGCGCGCAGCGGACTGGTCAATCTCGTCGGCGGCTGCTGCGGCACAACGCCGGCGCATATCGCAGCGATCGCGCAAGCGGTGCGCGGCGTCGCACCGCGCCAGCTGCCGTCCATCACCGAGGCCGCGGCATGAGCCGGCAATGCACCTGCCTGTCCGGCCTCGAACCGCTGGTCATCACGCCGGAACTGCTGTTCGTCAACGTCGGCGAGCGCACGAATGTCACCGGTTCGGCGGCGTTCAAGAAACTGATCAAGGAAGATCGTTTCGACGAAGCCGTGGAAGTGGCACGCCAGCAGGTCGCCAACGGCGCGCAGATCCTCGACGTGAACATGGACGAAGGCCTGCTCGATGCCGAAGCGGCGATGGTGAAATTTCTCAACCTCATCGCCGCCGAGCCCGACATTGCGCGCATTCCGGTGATGGTGGATTCGTCCAAGTGGAGCGTGATCGAAGCGGGCCTGAAATGCCTGCAGGGCAAGGGCGTCGTCAATTCGATTTCGCTCAAGGAAGGCGAGGACATCTTCCTCGAGCAGGCGCGCAAGATCCTGCGTTACGGGGCGGCGACGGTGGTAATGGCGTTCGATGAACAAGGCCAGGCCGACAGCGTCGAACGCCGTCTGGAAATCTGCACGCGCTCGTGCAATCTGCTCACGGAAAAGATCGGCTTCCCGCCCGAGGACATTTTCTTCGATTCCAACATCTTTCCGGTCGCCACCGGCATCGAGGAACACGCGAACAATGCGGTCAACTTCATCGAAGCCGCGCGCGAACTGAAAAAGCGCTTCCCGCTTTCGCACATCTCCGGCGGCGTGTCCAACGTGTCGTTTTCGTTCCGCGGCAACAACACCGTGCGCGAGGCCATCCACAGCGTGTTCCTCTACCACGCGATCAAGGCCGGCATGGACATGGGCATCGTCAACGCCGGCGCGATGCCCATTTACGATGATCTGGAGCCCGAATTGCGCGAGCGCGTCGAGGACGTGGTGCTCAATCGCCGCAGCGATGCCACCGAACGCCTGATGGAAATCGCCGAACGCTACAAGAAGGGCGCGAAGGAAAAGGACAACGGCGGCGCACTGGCCTGGCGCGAACTGCCGGTGGCCAAGCGCCTCGAACACGCGCTGGTGCACGGCATCGACCAGTTCGTGGTCGAGGACACCGAGGAAGCGCGCAAGACGGTCACGCGCACGCTGGACGTGATCGAAGGCCCGCTGATGGATGGCATGAACGTGGTCGGCGACCTGTTCGGCGCGGGCAAGATGTTCCTGCCGCAGGTCGTCAAATCCGCGCGCGTTATGAAGAAAGCGGTCGCCTGGCTGCTGCC
>DASTAL010000387.1:0-3802 GCA_035712685.1 Rudaea sp.
CGGCGAACGCGGCCGCTACGAACGCGAAATCGATATCGGCGGCGAACAGTGCGTTTACGAATTCCTTTGCCTGCCCGAATCCGATTCCGGTTCGGCTTCGGGCGGCGCCTACCTGTTCGGCTACGACATCACCCATCGCAAACTGGTGGAAAAGAATCTCAATGAACTCGCGCGCACCGACATGCTCACCGGCTTGTCCAACCGCCGCGATTTCGACGAGCGCCTGGAGCAGGCGCTGACGCGGCGCAAGGCGGCGCCACAAGCGCTGGCGCTGATGCTGATCGACCTGGATCGCTTCAAGGACGTCAACGACACACTCGGCCACCTGGCCGGCGACACGGTGCTCAAGGCGGTCGCCGCACGCCTGCGCGAAGCTGCGTTCGACATCGACATGCTCGCGCGCCTGGGCGGCGACGAATTCGCGATCCTGCTCGGCGACAACGGCGCCGCCGAATCGGCGGAGTTGCTCGCGGCACGCCTGAAAGTCGCGATGTCGCGCCCGATTCCGATCATCGGCGGCTCGGTGACTGTCACGCTGAGTATCGGCATCGCCTATTGCCAAGGCGAACTTTCGGCGCGTGACCTGACCCATCTCGCCGATCGCGCGCTCTACGACGCGAAGGAATCCGGGCGCAACACGCACTGCGCGCTGTGTGCCGAGTCGGCGCGGTGAGTCAGATCATCCCGCCGTTGACGCCGATGATTTGGCCGTTGACGTAGGCGGCGGCGTCGGTACAAAGGAATGCGACCAGTGCGGCGACTTCCTCCGGCGTGCCGGCGCGGCCGGCCGGAACCAGTTCGCGGATTTTTTCCGCGTCGAACGCGGCGTTCGCCAGCCGTCCTGCGATGACGCCGGGCGCGACGGCATTCGCGGTGATGCCCCGTGAAGCCATCTCGCGCGCCAGCGATTTCACCGCGCCATGCAGCGCGGATTTCGCCGCCGCGTAATTGACCTGGCCACGATTGCCGAGCTGCGCGGCGACCGACGACACGCACACGATGCGGCCGAAACGCGACCGCGCCATCGGCAACAACAGCGGCTGCGCGACGTGGAAGAACCCGTGCAGCGAGACATCGATCACACGATGCCATTGCGTATCGTTCATTCCCGCCAGCGGCGCGTCGTCGTGGATGCCGGCGTTATGCACGAGGATGTCGATGGCGCCGGCTTGCAGGATTTCGTCCAATGCCGCGCGCGTCGCATCCGCATTCGTCACATCGAACGCGACTACCTGCGCGCCGTCGCCGATTTCGTGCGCCAATTCGCGCGCACGCTGCGGATTCGCGTTCGCGTGAACGTAGACGTGGCAGCCCTGCGCGGCGAGCGCGCGGCAAATCGCGCCGCCGATATCGCCGCTGCCGCCGGTGATGAGGGCGCGGCGCGGAGTGGGAGAGCCTGGATTCATTCCGGAATTGTTGCATACCGCATGCGGCGCCACGCTGGCGGGAGCAACAGCCACGCCAGCAGCGCCATCGCAGGCCAGATCGCGAACCGCCACGCGCGTAAATCCGCGCCGAATCCGCGCCAGAAAGCCGTCAGCGGGGCGGGCCGCGGACGCGTCCCGTAAACATCGCCGAGAATGTAGCGCACATCGTCCGCATCCAGTTCGGCGCGCAAGTACTCCGGCGATGGAAATGGCAATTCGGCGACGGGCGCATCCGTCCATGTTGCGACATCGCTTTGCCGGATGTAGTGCCCGATTCGCTGCGCCTGTGCTGCCAAATTGTTCGCGCGCCAATCGAACCAATAGGCCGCGAACGGCGTGCCGAGAGCAATTGCGCAAGCGAACGCCGGCAAGACCCAACGCGCGGGCCAGCGCAATGCCGGCGTCGAATACGCGGCGCGCATCAGGCAACCGATGTTCGCGAAGGCGGCAATGCCGAGGATTTCCATGTAGCGCGAGATCGGAAACCAGAGGCGGAATTCCGGGCGCATCGCGATGATCGCGATGATCTCGGCCAGTCCCCACAGCGAGGCACCGAGCAAGGCGAGCTCGCAAGAATCCGGAGTCCTCGTGCGCAGGCAGGAATACGCCAGCATTCCCGTGGGGATCCAGACGAACCCGATCAGCGCCATTTGCAGCGCCTGCAACGCGCCGATCGATGCATGGCCGGTGGCGTGCCATGTCAGCACCACGCCGCATACCGCGCACGCGGCGAGCGTGATGGCAAACGCGAGCACGGCATGCGTGCCCAGGTCGCCGCAATGCCAGCGCGCGAGCACGATGCACAAACCGATCGCCGCGGCAAAAAATCCGCTGCCCATCGAAACGTCGGCGAGCAGCGCGAACGCGAGCAGCGCGATCGTACCCGGCACGATGCGCCGTACGCGCGCCGCCGAGAGGATCGTGAATACGCTCAAGCCGGCAAGCAGGAAATAGGAGTTCGCGAAGCCCATCCCGATGTTTTCCCAATCGTAGGGAATCGACGCGAATGCCGCCGCGGCGACGACGAACAGGCGCGGCCGCCGTGCAAAGGCCGGCAGCGCCAGCACGATCAGCGCTGCCGCCAGCGCGGCTCGCAAAAGCTGGCTCAGCGCGCAAACGAGGGTGTTGTCGAATTGCAGGTCGTTTGCGCAGAGCAGGCCCCATTCGAGCAATCGCGTGGGTGCCAACACATGCTCGTTGTGCGTCGCGAGCAGCATCGCGACGGGATGCAGGGCATGTGCGAACATGGGTCGCGCGATCCGGTCGATCACCCCCGGCCACTCGTCATAGAACGGCAGCGGCGTCGCCACGTACATTGCGAGGCTCACTCGCACCATGGCGATCGCCACGAACAGCGCCAGTCCGATCCGCCAATGCGGCGACGGAGAATTCACGCGTGGTTCCGTTCGGCTGCCGAGGTCATCACTGCCGCGCGGCCTTCGGCAAGCACGACTCCTGCGTGTTCGATGCGAAACGCATATTGCATCGCGCCCGCACCGACGGCGATCTTGCGCGCATGAACGTCGAGATCGTGCGGCAGGTCGTCAATGCGCGCGACGCGCAATTTCACCTCGCGCAGGGAAACCAGCAATCCCGGTGTGGCCGCGGCCCCTTCGCGTTGCGCAAGCAAGCCGCCATGCACGGCCATCGCCTGGGCGCCGTATTCGCACAGGTTGACGGCATGCAGGCGTCCATCCGCGCACAACGGGTTTCCCGGATCGCGATGCGTGCCGGCGCGTGCGTGGATGCCTGCTTCATTCCATGCGGCCACGGCATCGAGCAGGCACATCGCGCCGCGATGCGGGATCAAGTGTTGCCAGTGCGCCTTATCCAGCATCACGATCGTGTCTCGTTGCATCAGCGCGCATCGCCATCTGCGTGGACAGGATGAAATGAAACGCCACGCCGAGTGCCACGGTCGCGCCGATCGCGCGCAGTACCGGCACGGCGGATGTGGCGAGCAGTCCGAACACGAGCACCGCGGCGGCCACGCACACGAGCGTGGCATGCAGGGTGCGCCGCGCTTCGCCGGCGTCGGCGACAGGACGTTCGAAGAACAGCGCGTAATGCAGGCCGAGTCCCGCGGCGAGCGTGACCGCGACCAGATGGAACAGGCTCAGCGGCACGCCGCAGGCGCGCAGCACCGCGATGGCGAGCAGGGTCGCCAGCGTCATCGGCGCGAGCACATGCCAGGCGCGGCGCGCATCGCGAAAGGCGAGGCCGACCGCGAGCACGAGCAGCACGAAGGCCACGCCAAGCGCTTGCAGGATGCGCGTGCGGTACTGTGCGACCAGGGTTTCGGATTCGGATTTCAGGTCCAGCAGGCGCACCGCGCCGCCGGTCTGCGCGGCGATGCCGGCGAGCGCGGACGGATC
>DASTAL010000388.1:0-4301 GCA_035712685.1 Rudaea sp.
CCGTAGTCGACGCTCAACGCGTGGCACGCAAATCCCTGCTCGCGCGCGAGCGCCAGCGTCACCGCCGAATCCATGCCGCCGGATACGAGGACGACGGCGCGCTTCACCGGCCCTTCTCCTCGCCCCACAGGATCTTGTGCAGCTGCAACTGCATGCGCACCGGCAGGCGGTCGTCGAGTATCCATTGCGCCAGATCGCGCGGCGCGAGCTTTCCCCACACCGGCGAGAACAGGATTTCGCAGCGCCCGGCGAGCGCGTGTTCGTTCACGGCCGCGACAGCCCAGTCGTAATCAATGCGGTCGGCGAGGACGAACTTGAGCTGGTCGTGCACCGTCAGCAAGGCGAGATTGCTCCACAGATTGCGCGCGGATTCGCCGGAACCGGGCGCCTTCAAGTCCATGACGCGGCTCACGCGCGCGTCGACGCCGCCGACGTCCAGCGCGCCGGAAGTTTCCAGCGACACTTCGAATCCGGCGTCGCACAGGCGCGCGAGCAGGTCGAGGCAACGCTTCTGCGCGAGCGGTTCGCCACCGGTGACGCAGACATGGCGCGCCCGGTACTTGCCGACTTCGTCCACGATGTCGGCGATGTCGCGCCACTGCCCGCCCTGGAACGCATATTCGGTGTCGCACCACACACAGCGCAGCGGACAGCCGGTCAGGCGCACGAATACCGTCGGCCGGCCCGCATCACGCGCCTCGCCCTGCAGGGAATGGAATATCTCGGTGACGCGCAGGCGTCCTGCCGAATCGACGTCGGACATCGACCGGTTAGCGTTGTGCTTCGATCCGCAGCGCCCGCAGCCGACCTTGCGCGAGGTTCGCCACGGTCGAATTGGGATACTGCTGCAGAACCTGGTTCAAGGTGGCCTGCGCCTGGTCCCACTGCTTCATTTCGTACTGGCAGTAGCCGACCTTGAGCAGTGCGTCGGGCGCCTTCTGGCTGTTCGGATACTGCGCCAGCAGCTTGCGGAAGGTGTCGAGGGAAACCGGATAATTCTGCGTGACGTAGTAGCTTTCGCCGAGCCAGTAATAGGCGTTCGGGGTCAACTCGTCGTTCGGAAACTGGGTGATGAATTGCTGGAACAGGCGCGCCGATTCGGCGTAGCGTCCGTCCTTGAGCGCACCGAACGCGGCATCGTAGGCCGATTTCGGATCCTGTGCGGGAGCCGGCGCTGCGACGGGAGCGGAGGCATCGGCCTGCATCGGCGCCTGGGTCGCGGCGGGAGTGCTTGCCACGGGTGCCGCGGCGGGTGTCGGAGCCTGGGCCGTCTGCGGGCCTCCCAGTTGCACGGCCTGCTGCATGGCGGCGCCATTAGGATTCGCGGCGCCCGCGGGAGCGGGAGCGGCGGCCGGATTGCGGCCTTCCAGACGACCGATGCGCGAATCCAGGTCGATGTACTGATCCTTGCCGTGGCTCTTCAGTTCGTCGACTTGATGACGCAGTTCCTCGATCTGGCCTTGCAGATTCTGCAACTGCGACTGTAGCGCGTTGATCTGGTTGACCAGCTGGATATTGGCCTGCGCCCCGCCCTGGCCCTGCTCCTGTTCGAGCTTGGCCACGCGCTCGGCGAGGCTGAGCCGCTGCGCGTACGCTGGCATCGCGAAGACGGTGGCAGCCACCAGGGCTGCCACCGGGATCGCTTGCAGCGAGCGCAAGACGCGCTTCATTGCTTACTGCTTCGCCGTGTAGACGATTTCGACGCGGCGGTTCTTCTGCCAGCAGCCTTCGTTGTGCTCCTTGCACACCGGGCGCTCTTCGCCATAGCTGACGACGTTGAGCTGGCTCGGCGAGGCGCCGGCGGCGGCGATCGCGCTGTCCACGGCGTTGCCGCGGCGTTCGCCGAGGCCGAGGTTGTACTCGCGCGTACCGCGTTCGTCGGCGTTGCCTTCAAGCGTCACGCGCGCGCCCGGGAACTGGCGCAGATACGCGGCGTGGCAGGCGATCTGGGCCTGGAACTCCGGCTTGATCTCGCTCTTGTCGAAATCGAAATAGACCACGCGCTGGCGCAGGCAGGAATCGCTGTCCAGGCTTTCGACGGTGTACTTGCCGCCGTTGTTTTCCGGCTGCGAACCGGCTTGCGGCGCGCTTTCGACCGCCGGTGGCTTGGTGGGCTTGGTGGCGCAGGCCGCCAAGGCGGCGCTGGCGACCACGGCCGTCAGGATGACACGAATCGGGAGTTTCATTTTTTGGCCTCTTTATCTGATGTTGACTGGAAAAAACAACGCATCCGCAGGTTAGGCGGAATTACTGTCCACGCTGACGGTACGGTGACCACGCCGGTTCGCGCACGTCCCCATCCGCCAGTACCAGACGCTGTCTCACCCTGCCATTGGCAGACACCGCGTACAACACGTCGCGGGGGCCTTCGGTTGCGGTGTAGAGCAGCATGCTTCCGTTCGGGGCGTAGCTCGGATGATCGTCCAGATTGCCGACGGAAATCGGCTTCGAGTCGCCCGTGGTCTTGTCCAAAACGGCAATACGATACACATTTCCGTTGCCCTGCACCATAGCGATGTGCTTGCCGTCGTAGGCGATCGAGGCGTTCGCGTTGTAGTCGCCCTGAAAGGTGATGCGCGTGGCGGCGCCACCGGACGCGGGAATCTGGTAAAGCTGAGGCTTGCCTGAACGATCGGACGTGAAAACGATGTTCTGTCCGTCCGGCATCCATTTCGGCTCGGTGTCGATTGCATAGCCTTTCGTCAGCTGCGTGATCTGGTGGCCGGCCAGCTCCATCGAGTAGATGTTCGGGTGGCCGGCGAAGGACAGCGTCAGCGCCAGCTTCGTGCCGTCCGGCGAAAACGCCGGCGCGCCGTTGATGCCCTTGCGCGCGGACACCACCTCGCGCGCCCCGGTGGCAATTTCCTGGATGTAGATCGAGGAATTGCCGCGCTCGAACGAGACGTAGGCCAGCTTGGCGCCGTTGGGCGACCACGCCGGCGACAACAGCGGTTCGCGCGAGCGCACCACGGTCTGCGGGTTGAAGCCATCCGAATCGGCGACCATCAGTGCGTACTGGATGTTGCTGCCGGTGCCGGTGGAGGTGATATAGGCAATGCGCGTCCAGAACGCGCCGCGCACGCCGGTGATCTTTTCGTAGACGAGATCGGCGATCTGGTGCGCGACATCACGCAGGCCGGTGCGCTGGCCGGTGATGGCGAGCGCGAGCAGTTGCTGCTGCTTGGCCACGTCGTAGAGTTCGAATTCGACGCGGACATCGCCGCCGGGGTTCTCGATCTGGCGCCCGACCAGGATGTAGGCCTGCTTGAGCAGGTTCCAGGTCGGGAACTTGATCTGGTTGCCGCGCGTTGGATATTCGACGATGTCGGCCTTGGGCAGCGTGCGGAACTGGCCGCAGCGGTCCAGGTCGTTGCCGATCACGGCGGCGACGTCGGTGTCCGGCGGCAGGCCGGCGCCCTCGAACGCAAATGGAATGACCGCGACCGGCGTGGCCGTGGCGGTGCCGTTCTTGATGTCGATGGTCGGCACGTCGCCGCTCAGCCCCTGCGCGATGGCGCCCACGGCCATCAGCATGAGGACGAGCGCGGCGAAGGTTCTGGCGAAAATCCGTTGAGTCATGGCGGGTTTCATCCGTCGTAGGTGAAATTGAAGTCGATCTGGCGCTGGAACGCTTTTTCGTAGCCTTTGTACGGCAGCGGCGAAGCGCGTTTGACCGCCTGCTCGATCGAGTCGCGCGTCTGCGGATCCGCGTTGCAGGGGTTGCTCAACTGCACGCCGATCACGTCACCGCCGGGAATCTGCACGATGCGCAACATGCATCGCAAGCCCGGCAGGGCGCTGTCCGGGCGCAGCCAGTTTTCGGTCACGGCGTTCTGGATCGCGGCGAAGTATTGTGCTTGCAGACTGTCGTCGTTGCCATTGGTTCCCGACTTGGCCTGCTCCGCCTCGGGCACCGGTTGCGCCGGCGCGGGCTTGGCCTTGGCCAGGTCCTTGAGCTGTTCGAGCTTCTGCTTCTCGAGCTTGGCCTTGCGGTCAGCGGCTTCGCGTTCCTTGCGGATCTGCGCGAGCTGCTGCATGCGGTTACGTTCCTCGCGCTGCTGCTGGTCGAGCAGCACCTGTTCCTGGCGATGGCGTTCTTCTTCGGCGCGCTTGGCGTCTTCGGCCTTCTGCTGCGCCAGTTCGGCGACCTTCTCGCGCTCGATGCGGTCCTGATTCTGCACTTCGCTGGGCGGTTGCGGCTTGGGTTCCGGCGGCTTGGGCGGCGCAGGCGCGGGTTGCGGCGGTGCCGGTCTTGGCGCGGGCCTGGACGGCTTGGGCGCCGATGGCTTCGGCGCGGCGCT
>DASTAL010000389.1:0-4511 GCA_035712685.1 Rudaea sp.
GAGCGGAACCAGGAAAATGATGATCAGCGCATTGAAGATCACCGCCGACAGGATCGCGCTCTGCGGCGTGGCGAGGTGCATCACGTTGAGCGTGTTGAGCGACGGATAGGTGCTCGCAAAGGCGGCCGGTATGATCGCGAAGTACTTCGCTACGTCGTTCGAGATCGAAAACGTGGTCAGCGCGCCGCGCGTGATCAGCATCTGCTTGCCGATCTCGACGACTTCGATCAGCTTGGTCGGATTCGAGTCGAGGTCGACCATGTTGCCGGCTTCCTTCGCCGCCTGCGTGCCGGAGTTCATGGCCACGGCGACATCGGCCTGCGCGAGTGCGGGCGCGTCGTTGGTGCCGTCACCGCACATCGCGACGAGACGTCCTTCGGCCTGGATGTCGCGGATGAGCTTGAGCTTCGCTTCCGGCGTGGCTTCGGCGAGATAGTCGTCGACGCCAGCTTCTGCGGCGATCGACGCGGCGGTGAGCGGGTTGTCGCCGGTGATCATGATGGTGCGGATGCCCATCGCACGCAGTTCGGCGAAGCGCTCGCGGATGCCGCCCTTGACGATGTCCTTCAACTCGATCACGCCAAGCGCGCGCGTCGATGCGTTCGCCGATTCGCTCACCACGAGCGGCGTCCCGCCCTTGCGCGCGATGTCCTCGGCCGCGCGGCGAACTTCCGGCGCGAGCACGCCTTTCGCTGCGGCGAGCTGTTTCTCGATCGCATCGACCGCTCCCTTGCGGATGCTGCGCGACTCGGATGGAATGTCCACGCCGCTCATTCGGGTCGAAGCCGAGAACGGCACGAACTGCACCTGCGCGCCGCCGACCTCGCGTTCGCGGATGCCGAATTTTTCCTTCGCCAACACCACGATGCTGCGGCCCTCGGGCGTTTCGTCGGCGAGCGAAGCCAGTTGCGCGGCATCGGCAAGCGCGCCTGCATCGACACCATTGGCCGGCTGGAACGCTACCGCTTGGCGATTGCCGAGCGTGATCGTTCCGGTCTTGTCGAGCAGCAACACGTCCACGTCGCCCGCGGCTTCCACCGCGCGGCCGGACATCGCGATGACGTTCGCCTGGATCATGCGGTCCATGCCCGCGATACCGATTGCCGAAAGCAATCCACCGATCGTGGTCGGGATCAGGCACACCAGCAGCGCGACCAGCACGGTGATCGTGACCGGTTCGCCGTGACCGGAGCTTTGCACCGCGTACAGCGAGTACGGCAGCAGCGTCGCGCAGGCGAGCAGGAAGATCAAAGTGAACTTGGCCAACAGGATGGTCAGCGCGATCTCGTTCGGCGTCTTGCGCCGCGACGCGCCTTCGACCATCGCGATCATGCGATCGAGAAAGCTCTCGCCGGGGTTGCTGGCGATGCGCACGATGATCCAGTCCGACAGCACGCGCGTGCCGCCCGTGACCGAACTGCGGTCCCCGCCGGATTCGCGGATCACCGGGGCGGATTCGCCGGTCACGGCGCTTTCATCGACGGTCGCGGCGCCCTCGATCACGTCGCCGTCGCCGGGTATGAATTCTCCCGCCTTCACGATGACGAGGTCGTTCCTGCGCAAGTCGTGGGCGGACCCCACCGTGACTTGTTCGGGTTTGTCGACAGACGCGATCTTGTTGGCCACCACGTCGCGTCGCGCGTTGCGCAGCGACGCCGCTTGTGCCTTGCCGCGGCCTTCGGCAATCGCTTCGGCGAAGTTCGCGAACAACAGCGTGAACCATAGCCAGAGTGTGACCGCGAAGATGAAGCCGGCTGGTGCTTCGCCGCGACCGCCGAGCGCCTGAAACCACAGCAGCGTCGTCAGGATGCTGCACACGAACACCACGAACATCACCGGATTGCGGAATTGCGCACGCGGCGAGAGCTTGCGGAACGCGTCGCCGATGGCCGGCATCAGCAACGTGGGATCGAGCGCGCGCGATTGCGGAAGATGATGAATCGTCATGGTCGTCTCGGTCAGTCGATGCCGGTCAGCGACCGAGCATGGCCAGGTGTTCGGCGATCGGGCCCAGCGCCAGCGCCGGCAGGAAGGTCAGCGCGCCGACGATCACGACCGTGATCGCCAGCAGCACGACGAACAGTGGCGTATGCGTGGGCAGCGTGCCGGCGGAAGGCGGCACGTGCTTTTTCGCGGCGAGCGAGCCGGCGATCGCGAGCATGCCGACTGCGAGCGGGAAGCGCGCGAAGAACATGCAGATGCCAGCCAGCGTGTTGAAGAATGGCGTGTCCGCATTCATGCCGCCGAACGCGCTGCCGTTGTTGTTCGATACCGAAGACAGGTTGTAGAGCACCTCGCTGAAACCGTGCGCGCCGCTGTTGGTCGTGAGCAAGGCGAGCCCCTGCGGCACCGAGACGACGATCGCGGTGCCGATCACGACCAGCGCGCACGGGATCAGAACGACCAGGCTCGCCATCTTCATCTCGTAGGCTTCGATCTTCTTGCCCAAGTACTCCGGCGTGCGCCCGACCATCAGCCCGGCAATGAATACCGCGACCACGGCGAACGCGAGCATGCCGTACAGGCCGGAACCGACGCCGCCGAAGATCACTTCGCCGAGCTGGATCAACCACATCGGCACCAGGCCGCCGAGCGGCGTAAACGAATCGTGCATGGCGTCGACAGAGCCGTTCGACGCGGCGGTCGTGGCGGTGGCCCAGCGTGCGGAGTCGACGATGCCGAAGCGCGCTTCCTTGCCTTCCATATTGCCGCCGGCCTGCAGGACGGACGCATTCTGATCGACGCCCAGCCTGGCGAACGCCGGATTGCCGGCCTGCTCGGCCCAGGTGCAAAACAACAGCAGGGGTACGAAGATAAGCAGCATCGCCGCGAGCAATGCCCAGCCCTGGCGCTTGTCGCCGACCATCTTGCCGAGCGTGTAGCACAGCGCCGCGGAGATCAGCAGGATCGAGATCGCCTCGAGGAAATCGCTGAGCGGCGTCGGGTTCTCGTACGGATACGCCGAGTTGGCACCGTAGTAGCCGCCGCCGTTGGTGCCGAGCTGCTTGATCGCGATCTGCGACGCGGCGGGGCCGAGCGGAAGCGATTGTTCGGTCACCGGCGTGGACCGGCTCACGGCCTTGCCTGCGGCGTCCTTGACGGTGTTGTCGTTCGCATCCTTGATCGTTTCCGTCATCGTGGTCTGCTCGACCAGCGGCACGGATTTGTACGCGCTGAAATTCTGCGGCACTCCCTGCCAGACCAGCGCCAGCGCGAGCACGAACGACAACGGCAGCAGGATGTACAACGTCGAGCGCGTCAGGTCGACCCAGAAATTGCCGATGGTCCCGGACGAGCGCCGCGCGAAACCGCGGATCACCGCGATCAGCACCGCAATGCCGGTGGCTGCGGAAAGGAAGTTCTGCACGCCAAGACCGAGCATTTGCGTGAAATAGGACAAGGTGGATTCGCCGCCGTACGCCTGCCAGTTCGTGTTTGTCGCGAAACTGATCGCCGTGTTCATCGCCAGGTCGGGCGGCAGGTTGTCCATCTTCTGCGGGTTGAGCGGCAGCCAGTGCTGCAGTCGCAGCAGCGCATAGACGACGAGCAGGCCGCCAACGTTGAAGATCAGCATGGCCCATGCGTAACGCGTCCAGGTCATCTCTTCGTCGGGCGCGATGCCGCAAACGCGATACAGAAGGCGCTCGAGCGGCGCGCCAGTGCGCGTGACGCGATTCGGCGTTTCGGAGAACACGGCGGCCATATAGCTGCCGAGCGGCTTGACCAGCAGCAGGAGCATGGCCAAAAACAGGCCGAGCTGGATGATGTCGTTGGCGGTCATTCGAACCACTCCGGTTTGAGCAGTGCGGCGAGCAGATAGACGCTCAGCGCAATCGCAATCAGCGCGGAAATCCAGTAGACGAGGTTCATGGGCGTTCCTGGTGAATGCCCGGTGCGAATTGCGCGTTGACGGCAGCGGGCGACGTCGTTCCGATCGCGCGGCAGTGCGTGCTCATTTCTTCGGCTCGAGGCGTGCACACGCACGAAGAAAGCCGGCCGTGCCGGCGATCAGCAGGACGAGCAGCAGCAGATACAGGGCATCCACGGGACGGGCCTCTTTCGACTTGCCGCCACTGTGGATCCCGCGGAATAGTGATGCCGTAAATATGTGGCGTGACGGCATAAAAAGTGCGTAAAGATGCCGCCGCCCCGTCGATGGAAACCGCTTGGCAGATCGTCGGCGCCACCACCCGGATAATCGCGTCGAACCGGCGATGACGGGATCGAATGCGGGACGAGGAAAGCGCCCGGTGCCGCGATCCGTGTCTGCGTGTCAGGCCCGGCGGCGGCTTGCCCGCGCGCCCGGTGATTTCATTCTTCGCGGCGCGGCCGCAGCGGCATCACGTTGTCGCCGCCGCGTGCCGGTGCGCGCGGGCCGTCCCAGAGCGCGGGGACGATTTCGGGCCGGGGCAAATCGAACTCCGGATCCGACGCCTGCCGCTGCGCTTCTTCTTCCTCGATTTCCCAGCTGTAGCGCTTGCGCGGCGGTTGCGGATCGCGCCGGTGCCAGA
>DASTAL010000390.1:0-1404 GCA_035712685.1 Rudaea sp.
TCCAGCGGCAGGTTTTCCCAGGCGAACGCGCCGGTGTTCGCCGAGGCCACGCGCACGCCGTCGATCAGCACCAGCACATGATTGGAATTGCCGCCGCGCAGGAACACGTTCGTCTGCGCGCCCGCGCCGCCGGTGCGCACCACGTCCACGCCCGGTTGCATGCGCAGCACTTCGAGCAGGTCCGGCGCATGGCTGGCATCGATGTCGGCGCGCCTGATCACGCTGACGTCGGCCAGGCTGGCATCCGCTGTTTCGGCGACGCGCGAGGCGGTCACCTCGATGGTTGGTTGCGTCACCGCGTCCTGTGCGCGCGCGCCGCCGGCCAGGGTCAGAAGAATGGAAAAAGCAAGAATGGATTTTTGTTGCATCGTATACTCCGAACGCTCACCCGCGGTTGATGGCAAGGATTGCGTTGGAGCGGAGGATGCCGTGGCGAATATACACGAGCCGCGGACAGCCGTCCGTTGCCCGCCGCAACGCCTTGAGCTCATGGATTCGTCGTGACGAACCCGTGCCGCAGGCCGGTCTCCGGGCTTGCAGGTACCTCATCCAGATCGCCTTCCCATGCTTCAAGCACAGTGGCGCATTGATCGGACGAACCTGCTTACCGTTGCGGGGGCAGCGTCAGAATTGAGGTCAGGATGACCGTCCCTTGATCTTGCGATCAGGGACGATCGCACAAACACTCGCACTGACTTCCCGTTTCATCCCGCCTCGTGAAAGGCAAGACACCTGCGGCGGGGCGCAGTGTAGCAAAGATCAGTCGCGGTCGGTGCGCGTCGAAACGTCCAGCAACTCACCGTCGTCGCCTACGCGCAACGCGATTTCGATGGGCCGACAACATACCGCGCAGTCTTCGATGTAGTTCTGCGAGCCCGCGGACGGATCCACCACCGTCTCGTAGCTTTCGCCGCAGTAAGGGCATTGGATGACGAGGCGATCAAGCATGCGCGGGACCGCCGTGGGCGTGCGGCGCCGTCTTGTCCGGCAGGAACAATCCAATCGCGTCGTTGAGGAATCGTTGCCCGAGTTCGGTCGCGCGGATGCGTGCGCCTTCGCGCGCCAGCCAGCCTCGCGCTAGCGCCTGCGCCAACGTGGAAGCGATCGCGTCCCCGGCGAGTCCGGTTCGCGAAGAAAAATCCGCCATATCGAATCCGGCATTCAGGCGCAGCGCATTGAGCATGAACTCGAACGGCAATTGTTCGCGCGCAATTGGGTCGTCGCCGCCGATGCGTCGCGGCGTGGCGGCGTGTTCCAGGTAGCCGCGCGGTGCACGCACCTTCCAGCGCCGGCGCACCGTGCCATCGGAGTACGTCGCCTTGCCGTGCGCGCCGGCGCCGATGCCGAGGTAGTCGCCGAAATTCCAGTAGTTGAGGTTGTGCATGCATTCGCGGCCATCGCGCG
>DASTAL010000391.1:0-6803 GCA_035712685.1 Rudaea sp.
GATCGTCACCGCCAGCGTGATCGCGAATTCGCGGAACAGGCGGCCGACGACGTCGCCCATGAACAGCAGCGGGATGAGCACGGCGATCAGCGAGATCGTCAGCGAGATGATGGTGAAGCCGATCTGCTTGCTGCCCTTCAGCGCCGCTTCGAGCGGCGTGTCGCCTTCCTCGAGGTAGCGCGAGATGTTCTCTATCATGACGATGGCGTCGTCGACAACGAAGCCGGTGGAAATCGTCAGCGCCATCATCGACAGGTTGTCGAGCGAGAACCCGGCTAGGTACATCACCGCAAACGTGCCGACGATGGACAGCGGCACCGAGAAACTCGGGATGATGGTCGCCGGCAGGTTGCGCAGGAACACGAAGATCACCATCACCACGAGGGCGACGGCGAGCAGCAATTCGAACTGCACGTCGGCGACCGAGGCGCGCACGGTCACGGTGCGGTCGGTGAGCACGCTCACGTCCACGCCGGCCGGCAGCGTCGCGGTCAGCGACGGAAGCAGCGCCTTGACGCGGTCGACCACCTCGATCACGTTCGCGCCCGGCTGGCGCTGGATGTTCATGATCACCGCCGGCTTGGCGTCCTTCCACGCGGCGAGACGGTCGTTCTCGGCCCCGTCGACGATGTTGGCGACGTCGCGCAGGCGCACCGGTGCGCCGTTGCGGTAGGCGATGATCAGATCCTTGTATGCATCGGCGGACTTGAGCTGGTCGTTCGCGTCGATCGTGTACGACTGCGCCGGGCCGTCGAAGCTGCCCTTGGCGCCGTTGACGTTCGCGTTGCCGATCGCACTGCGCAGGTCCTCCAGGCTCAACCCGTACGCCGACAGCGCGGTCGGGTTGGCCTGCACGCGCACGGCCGGGCGCTGTCCGCCGGACAAGGTGACGAGACCGACGCCGTCGATCTGGGAGATCTTCTGCGCCAGGCGCGTATCGGCCAGGTCCTCCACCTGCGTCAGCGGCAGCGTGGTCGACATCAGCGCCAGCGTGAGCACCGGTGCATCGGCCGGGTTGACCTTGCTGTAGATCGGCGGCGTCGGCAGGTCCGCGGGCAGGAAGGTGCCGGCGCCGTTGATCGCGGCCTGCACTTCCTGTTCGGCGACGTCGAGCGACAGGTCGAGGCTGAACTGCAAGGTCAGCACCGACGCGCCGGCCGAACTCGTCGAGGACATCTGGTTCAATCCGGGCATCTGGCCCAGTGTCCGCTCCAGCGGAGCGGTGACCGACGACACCATGACGTCCGCGCTCGCGCCCGGATACAGCGTGGTGATCTGGATGGTCGGGTAATCGACTTCGGGCAGCGCCGACACCGGCAGGTAGCGATAGGCAAGGATGCCGACGAGCAGGATCGCCGCCATCAGCAGCGACGTCGCCACCGGGCGCAGGATGAACAGGCGCGAAGGGTTCATGCGCGGATCACTGCTTCTTGCCGCGCCACTGTCCCTTCGCATCCGCCGCCTTGGCCGGCGGCGGCGCCTCGCCGGGCAATTCGACGCGGCTGCCATCGCGCAAATTGTCGGTGCCATCGGTCACGACGACATCGCCCGGCTTCAAGCCTTCGGTGACGGCGATATCCTGTCCCTGGCTCGGACCGGTCTTGACCTTGCGTTGCGTGACCGTGCGGTCGGCATTGACCACGAACACGTACATGCCGTCGCCACCGCGCTGCAGCGCCGCGCTCGGGATGATCGTCGCGCCGGCGAGCGTGGTCAGGTGCACACGCACGTTGACGAACTGGTTCGGGAACAGGCTCTCGTCCGCGTTGGTGAATTCGGCCTTGGCCTTGACCGTGCCGGTGGATGTGTCGATCTGGTTGTCCAGGCTCGCGAGCGTGCCGCTCGCCAGCAGCGCGGCCTTGTCGCGGCTGAGCGCGTCGACTTTCAGGCTGCCGTCGTTCATGTGCTTGAGCAGGTCCGGCAGGCTGTCTTCCGGAATCGTGAACAACACGTCGATCGGTTTGATCTGGGTGATGGTGACGAGCGTGTCGCTGGTCGTGATCGTGTTGCCGGCATCGACCGCGCGCAGGCCGACGCGACCGTCGATCGGCGCGACGATGCGCGCATAGCCGAGATTGAGCCTCGCCGTGTCGATCTGGCCCTGGTCCGATTTGAGTGTGCCCTCGTACTGCGCGACCAGCGCCTTCTGCGTCGCCAGCGTCTGCTCGGGAATCAGGCCCTGCGGCGCCACGTCCTGATAGCGCTTGAGGTCCGCGCGCGCATTCGCGAGCAAGGCCGCATCGCGCGCGAGCGTGCCCTGTGCCTGCAGCAGCGACGCCTCGAACGGGCGCGGGTCGACCTGGGCCAGCACATCGCCCTGCTTGACCTCCTGGCCTTCCTTGAAATTCACGCTTAGCAGCAGGCCATTGACCTGGCTGCGCACCGCGACCGTGCGCAACGGCGTGGCCGTGCCAAGCGCGTCGAGGTCGATGCCGATATCGCCGGTCCTGGCCGTGGCGACGCCGACCGGCATGGCCATGCCGGCGAATTTTCCCGCCGGTGCGCCGCGGCCGAAGCGGAAGTTGGTCGGCACCGTGGTGCGATGCGCGAGCCAATAGCCGCCCACCGCGACGACGGCGATGACGGCCAGGATGATCAGCAACGCGCGATTGCGCACGAAAAACGGCTTGCGATATTCCATGTCGAAGGCTTGCTCAAGCGCCGCGGCGGGCACACATGCGCACGACTATAGCGCAGTCGGCAGGTGGCTAAAGTAAGCGGTTGTAAAGCCTTGCGACGGTACGGCCGGCGTGCGCAATTTCGTACAATGCGCATTCCGCTATCACCAGATGCATCCATGTTCGTACGCCACTCGATTGCCGCCTTCGCCCTGTGCCTGCCGTTGCGGTTGTGGGCCTGCGCCTGCGGTTGTGGCGTGTTCGAGGTTGGCGGAGCCGACATGCTGCCGCAGGGATCGGGAACGCAACTGTTCTACCAGGCCAGCTATCTCGACCAGACCGACAACTGGTCCGGCACCTCGCGCGCGCCGGCCGCGGACAACGAAGACCAGCACATCCGCACGCTGTACCAGAGCGTCGGCCTGCGCCACATGTTCAACCGCGATTGGGGTTTGAGCGTGGACTTGCCCTACGACGAGCGCCATTTCGCGACGCTTGATGATGGCACGACGCTGGTCACCAACCACGGCCAGATCGGCGATATCCGCATTACCGGCATGTACACCGGATTTTCCGGCGACATGTCCAGCGGGCTCACGTTCGGCCTGAAACTGGCCAACGGCGACTGGAAGGTTCCGGGTTTCGACCGCGATACCCAGATCGGCACCGGCAGCACTGACCTGTTGCTCGGCGGTTACCATCAATTCCGCTTCGGCGGCCTCGACGCCAGGTGGAGCGGCTTCACGCAGGTGCTGCTGGACACGCCGCTGAACACCCAGGGCGGCTATCGTCCGGGCACGGAGTTGGACGCCGCTTTCGGCGCCTATCCGGACAGCTGGCGGCTTGCTTCGGGCGTGGAGCTGACGCCGCTGCTGCAAATGGTGGGCTCGCTGCGCCGTCCCGACAGCGGTGCAGCGGCCAACGCGGGCGACACCGGCTATTCACGCCTGCTTGCGGCACCGGGACTGGAATTGCGCGTCAAGCGCCTGCGCGTCTTCGCCGACATCGAAGCGCCGCTTTGGCAGAACGTGCGCGGCAACCAGCTCATCGCGCCGTGGCAGGCGAAGCTGACGATCAGCCTGCACCTGTAATCGCTGGCGGATTCAGCGTTTGGACTTGCGCGCGGATTTCGGTTCGGCCTTGGGCGATTGCTTGGCCTCCGGCCGATAATCGCCGATCAGCGATTTCGCCGGGCAGATCGCGAACACCGGGCAGCGCTTGCAGCCGACGGCCAGGGCAACGGGACACAGGGTCATGGCACTTTTCCTTTGCGGTTCATTCGCCGGGGAAGATCGCGACGTGGATTTTTCCGCCCTGATCCACCCAGCCACGGAACATGCCTTCAGTATTGAACGGCGTGGCGAATTCGCCGTTCGCGCCGAGCACGATCGCGCCGCCGTCGCCACCGAGCTTGGGAATTTCCTTGTTGATGACGTACTCCGCCGCCTCTTTCAACGGCTGGTGCATTTCGGCAACGCGCATGCAGATCTCGTGCGCGGCCACGATGCGCAGGTAGAACTCGCCCCAGCCGGTGCCGGATACGGCGCAGCCGGCATTCGCGTAGGTGCCCGCGCCAATGATCGGCGAATCGCCGACGCGGCCGAAGCGCTTGTCGGTCATGCCGCCGGTGGACGTGCCCGCGGCGAGGCGGCCGTCCTTGTCCAGCGCGACCGCGCCGACCGTGCCGAAGTGACCTTCCTTCTCGGCATCGGCATGCTGGCCGGCGGCATCCTTTTTCAGCGCGTCCTGCAGTTCCTGCCAGCGCTTCTGCGTCCAGAAATACTTCGGGTCGACCAGGACAATGTCCTGCGTCTTCGCGAATTCCTCGGCGCCGTCGCCGAACATCAGCACGTGCGGCGAGTGCTCCATCACCGCGCGCGCGAGCAGGATCGGATTCTTCACGTGGTGCACGTTGGCCACGCCACCGGCGCGCAGGGTCGCGCCATCCATGATCGCGGCATCCAGCTCGTTCTTGCCGTCGTGGTTGAACACCGCGCCCTTGCCGGCATTGAAGTGCGGGTCGTCCTCGAGCACGGTGATCGCCGCGGTCACGGCATCCAGCGCCGGCTTGCCCGCCTTGAGTTGCGCGTAACCTTGTTCAAGCGCCTTGGTCAGCGCGGCGCGGATCGCCTTCTGCGTAGCCGGATCCATGTCGCGCTTGATCACGCCGGCGCCGCCATGGATGACGAGCACGGCCCGATCAGCGGCCTGGCTCATGCCAGCGACACCGAAGACGGCCAGGACGATGACGGCGAATTTGCGAAACATCGGTGCAGCCTCCGCGAGAGCATGCGCCGATTATGACGCCACCGCCGGCGCAGGCAAGCGCTGCGGAAAATGGATCGTCGCCACGGTGCCGGCGCCGACCTCGCTGCGCAGGTCCACGGGCCAGCCGAATCGCTCGGACAGACGGCGCACGATGCTCAGACCCACGCCATGCCCGGTGCTGGCGCTGCGGCCGGCACGAAAATACGGCTGATGCGTCTGCGCGATTTCGTCCGCGCTCATGCCGATGCCACTGTCGGCGACGCTGACGCTGTCCTCGTCGATGCGCACGCGCACGCCGCCGGACTCGGTGTACAGGCAGGCGTTGCGGATCAGATTGCCGATCATCGCCGCGAACACGCGCGGCGGCGCGCGCAGGGCGAAGCGCGCCCGCTCTTCCAGTTCGAGCGTCACCGGCTTGCCTTCCAGCAGCGGTTGCGCGCGTTCGATCTCCTCGCGCACGGCGTCGTTGACGACGAATTCCTCCTGCGGCAAGCCGGTGTCGGATTCGCGCGCGAGGAGCAGGAACGTCTCGAGCATCGCCTCCATGTCGCGCACCGAGCGGCGGATGCGCTGCAGCGCACGCTGCGCGAACGGCGAGACGTCTTCTTCGACGAGCACGTCGCCGGCCAGCTTGATCACGGTAAGCGGACTGCGCAGTTCGTGGCTGGCATCGCGGGTGAAGTTGCGCTCGCGCTCGACGAATTCCTCGATGCGGCTGGCATAGCCGTGCAGCGCTCGTGCCAGCGTCTCCACGTCGCCATCGGGATCGCTGGACAGATTGCGCGGATCCAGCGCCGCGAGATCCGGCTGTTTCGGATCCCAGTCACGGACGACTTTGGCGAGTGCGATCACCGGCGACAGCGCGCGTCGCGACGCACGGTAGGTGAGCCAGGTGGTGATGTAGATGATCAGCAGCACCAGGATCAGCGGCAGGAAACCGAACAGGAAGGCGAGGCGTCCGACCTGCTCCTGGTTGAAGACGAGGAACAGGCGTCCCGGCGGACCGTCGGAAACGTGCACGAGTTCGAAACTGCCGTTGAGTTGGACGCGGTGGTAGCCGGGCGCAAGATTGCGCACCGATCCCGGCAACCCCGCCGGATCGGTACCGGGCGCGAGCAGGTAGCCGGTCATGTTGTTGGTGTCGGGTACCGGTGCGGAATGGTTGCGTTGCCAGCGTTGCCAGTAAAAGGTCGCCTCACCGGCAAGCGCGCGCTTGATCAGCACGTCTTCGAGCACGGTGGCCGCGCCGTAAACTCCGAGGATGGTGGCGAGGCTGATCGCTGCCACCTGCAGGACGTAGACCGCCCAGATCTTGCGCCGGATGCCGGCGCGCGGCGGCCGCATCATGCGCGTTTGCTGGCCGCCACCTCGGCGTCCAGGTCGGCCAGCCGGTAACCGGCGCTGTGGATGGTATGCAGCAGCGGGCGCTGGAAGGGTTTGTCGATGATTTTGCGCAAATTGTACAAATGGCTGCGCAGCGTGTCCGAGTCCGGCAGCAGGTCGCCCCAGACCTCGCGCTCGATGTCGGCGCGGCTGACCACGCGCGGCGATTCGCGCATCAGGATGGCCAGCAGCTTCAGGCCGATCGGGGAGACCTGCAACTCCTGCCCGGCGCGGCTTACGCGCACGCTGGCGGTATCGTATACGAGATCGGCCACGTGCAAGGTTTCCGCGCTGACCTGGCGGCGGTCGCGGCGGATCATCGCGCGTACACGCGCCTCGAGTTCGCGGATCTCGAAGGGTTTCACCAGGTAATCGTCGGCGCCCGCATCAAGGCCGGTGAGCTTGTCCTCGAGCGTGTCGCGCGCGGTGAGCATCAGCACCGGCGTGGATTTCTTCGCTTCGCGGCGCAGCCTGCGGCAAAGCTCGATGCCGTCCATGCCCGGCAGCATGAGGTCGAGCACGATCACGTCGTAG
>DASTAL010000392.1:0-5630 GCA_035712685.1 Rudaea sp.
TTGCCGAAGACGCCGCCAAGGAAAAACCGGCGGACGCTTTGTGACGGAGAGTACGGTACGCGGCCTGCTCGCCGAGGCGCAGGCCGCGTTGCCCGGCGACGATGCGCGCGGCGAAGCGGAATTGTTGCTGGCCCACGCGCTGGGCGTGGATCGCGCCTGGCTGATCGCGCACCGCGACGATGTGGTAGCGCCGGCACTGGCGGGACAGGTGCGCTGTTGCGTATCGCGCCGCGTGGCGGGCGAGCCGGTCGCGTACATCATCGGCCATCGCGGATTCCACGCCATCGACTTGTCGCTCACGCCGGAAGTGCTGATCCCACGGCCGGAAACCGAACTGCTGGTCGAACTCGCCTTGCAGCGAATTCCACAAGGCACAAAAGTGGACATTGCCGACCTAGGTGCCGGCTCCGGTGCGATCGCGCTGGCCATTGCGCAGGCGCGCCCGCAGGCGCACGTGCTCGCCACGGATGCGAGTGCCGCGGCGCTCGATGTCGCGCGTGGCAACGCGCAACGTCTGCGCATTCGCAACGTCGAATTCACGCGGGGCAACTGGTGCGCAGCGCTCGGCGCGCGGCGTTTCGAGCTGATCGTGTCGAACCCGCCCTACATTGCGCAGAACGATGCGCATCTGCAGCGCGGCGACCTGCGTTTCGAGCCGCGCATGGCGTTGGCCTCGGGCGCCGATGGACTCGACGCGATCCGGGCCATCATCCGCGATGCGCGCGATCACCTGAACGCCGGTGGCTGGCTGCTGCTCGAACACGGATTCGATCAGGGCGCCGCCGTGCGTGCATTGTTGCAGCAAAGCGGATTGGCGGAAGTTTTCACCGCACGCGACCTGGAAGGTCACGAGCGGGTGAGCGGCGGACGGTATCGGGCGTGAGATTCGCGCAATGTGGAATCCGTTCGCGTTGAGCGTAGCTCGCGCAGCGAGCGAAGTCGAAACGCAAGCGGCCCTTCGACATCGCGCCTTCGGCGCTACGCTCAGGGCGAACGGAACCCATCGATCAAGGCTTTTCTATCGCGGGGTAAGCCGCGCCGTCAGACCGCGTTAACGACGCCAACGCGAGGCGCGGAGGCGAACTGTGGCCAGCGCGCGAAGATCGCTGCGCGGATGCCGGCCGCGTCGATGCCTGCCTCGGCGAGCAATTGCTCGCGGCTGGCGTGTTCGAGGAAGGCATCCGGCAAGCCGATCTGCAGCAGCGGCGTCTGCACGTTTTTCGCGGCGAGCAATTCCGCGACCGCGCTGCCGGCGCCGCCGGCGACGGTGTTGTCCTCGACGCTGACGAGGGCCGTGTGCGTGCGCGCGAGTTCCAGGACCAGCGCTTCGTCAAGCGGTTTGACGAAACGCATGTTGACGACGGTCGCACCGAGTTCGCTGCCGATTTCCAGCGCGGCGGCGAGCGGACTGCCGAAGGCGAGGATTGCCATTCCGGCTCCGCGCCGGCGGATTTCGCCCTTGCCGATCGGCAGAGTCTTGAGTTCGGATTCGATCTTCGCGCCGGTGCCGGTGCCGCGCGGATAGCGCACCGCGGCCGGGCCTGCGTGCCGGAATGCAGTGGTCAACAAAGCACGGCATTCGTTTTCGTCTGCCGGAGCGGCGACGAGCATGTTCGGGATGCAGCGCAGGTAGGTGAGGTCGAAACTGCCGGCGTGCGTGGCGCCGTCCGGCCCGACCACGCCTGCGCGGTCGATGGCGAAGGTGACGTCGAGGTTCTGCAGGGCGACGTCGTGGATGAGCTGGTCGTAGCCGCGCTGCAGGAAGGTGGAATAGATCGCGACGACGGGTTTGGCGTCTTCGCAGGCCATGCCGGCGGCCAGCGTGACCGCGTGCTGCTCGGCGATGCCGACGTCGAAATAGCGTTGCGGATATTCCTTGGCGAAGCGCACCAGGCCGGAGCCTTCGCGCATCGCCGGGGTGATCGCGTACAGCTGCGGATCGGCCGCGGCCATGTCGCACAACCAGTCGCCGAAGATGTCGGTATAACTTTTCTTGCCAGCGGATTTTTTCGCGACGCCCTTGTCGGGATCGAACGGCCCGACCGCGTGGTATTCGATCTGTGCGGCCTCGGCCGGCGCGTAACCCTTGCCCTTGGTGGTGACGATGTGCAGCAGCTGCGGACCCTTGAGATTCTTGAGCGTGTTCAGCGAATACAGCAGCTGCGGCAGGTCGTGGCCGTCGATGGGCCCGAAATAGTGGAAATTGAATTCCTCGAACAGCGTGCTCGGTACGAACATGCCCTTGGTATGTTCCTCCCAGCGCTTGAGGAAGCGCCACAGCAGGCTGTCGCGCTTGAGCCGCCGCTTCGCACCTTCGCGCAGCGCGTTCAGGCGCCGGCTCACCATCAGGCGCGCGAGCATCTTCGGCAGCGCGCCGACGTTCTCGCTGATCGACATCTGGTTGTCGTTGAGGATGACGAGCATGTCCGGCTCGACGTCGCCGCCGTGGTGCAGTGCCTCGTAGGCCATACCGCCGGTGAGGCCGCCGTCGCCGATGATGGCGACGATCTTGCGCGCATCGCCTTTGCGTTGCGCGGCGATCGCCATGCCGAGCGCGGCCGAGATCGAAGTCGAGGAATGGCCCACGCCGAACGCGTCGTAGGGACTTTCATCGCGGCGCGGAAAGGGAGCGAGGCCATCCTTGTGCTTGATGGTGTGGATGCGGTCGCGGCGGCCGGTGAGGATCTTGTGCGGATAGCACTGGTGGCCGACGTCCCACACCAGGCGGTCGTTCGGCGTGTCGTAGAGATAATGCAGCGCCACGGTCAACTCGACCACGCCCAGCCCCGCGCCGAAGTGGCCGCCACTGCCGGCGACCTGCTCGATCAGGTATTCGCGCAGCTCGCGCGCGACCGCGGGCAACTCGCCCGCGTCGAGCTTGCGCAGGTCGGCGGGCGAGTCGATTTGGGAAAGGCGCGGATAGCGCGTGGAGTCGATCATCTTTGTATTTTCGGCCACGCGGCCAGTCTGGGCAAGGATTGCGGCGCCGGCATGGCGGCGCCGTGGCGATTTCAGAGCTTCGCGTCAGGGCCGCGCCGGCCCAGCGTCCTGCGGATCGTCTGGCGGATGCGGATGTGGCGATCCGCGTCGCGCGCCTCCTTCAGGCGCCGCGAATGCGCGGTAACGAGGTCGCCACGGGTCAGCACGCCGACGAGCTTGGTCGGTGCTTCGCGCGTCGCCACGATCACGCTGCCGACGTTGTGCTCGACCATGTGGTCGGCTGCCTCGCGCAGGGAGTGATCCTCGAATACCACCAGCGGCGGCTGCGTGAGCAGGTCGCCGATGCGGGTGAGTTCGGCGTGCGCGGGATCGAGCAACTCGCGCCGCGTGACGATGCCGCGCGCATTGCCCGAATCGTCCAGCACCGGATAGCCGAGGAACTGCGCCTTGGCATCGCCGGACGCCAGCCAGCGGCGGATTTCGCCGAGCTCGTCGGAGGTCTTGAGCGCGGTGACGTTGCGCGAGGCGCTGTCGCGCACCAGCACCTGGTCCAGGTAATCGGCCGCGTACTCGGTTGGCACGCGCACGCCGCGCCGCGCGATTTTCGCGGTCATGATGGTGTCGCGCATGGTCAGGCTGGAGACGAGGTAGGCCGCCGCGCAGCCGCCGAGCAGGGGCAGGATGCCGGCCGGTTGCAACGTGGTTTCGAACGCGAACACCACCGAGGTGAGCAGGGCGCGCGAAGCGCCAGCGAAGATCGCGGCCATGCCGACCAGTCCGGCGATGCGCGGATCGATGCCCAAATGTGGAAAAAGCGACAAGGCGGCATAGCCGGCGACGCCGCCGAACGCGCCGCCGATCGTGAACAGCGGCGCGAGCGTGCCGCCCGAAGTACCGCTGCCGAGCGCGATCGACCAGGACAGGAATTTCATCACGCACAGGAACATCAGCGCCTGCGCGGTGAAGTTGCCGGCGACGATCTGTTCGATGTTGGTGTAGCCGACGCCGAGCGTGAGCGGCGCGAAATAGCCGACCACGCCGACGGCGATACCGCCGATCGCCGGCCACCACATCCAATGGATCGGCAAATGGTCGAAACCGTCTTCGATCGCGTAGACGAGCCAGGTGACGCCGACGCTGACCGCACCGAGCAATGCGCCGAGCGCGACGTAGAACGCCAGCGCTCCGCCGCCGGGCGTCGCGATCGCGGGCATCGCGAACACGGCCTGCGAGCCGACCAGGGCGTAGCGGATGCCGGCGGCCGTGGTCGTGGCCAGCGCAACCGGAATCAGCGAGCGCGGACGCAGTTCGAACAGCAGCAATTCAACCGCGAGGATCACCGCCGAGACGGGCGAGCCGAATACCGCCGCCATGCCGGCCGCGGCACCGGCGGCGAGCAGGATCTTGCGTTCGGTCGCGGTCACGCGCAGGACTTGGCCGATCAAGGAACCGAGCGCGCCGCCGGTGGCGATGATCGGGCCTTCCGCGCCGAACGGTCCGCCGGTGCCGATCGCGATGGCCGACGATACGGGTTTGAGGAAAGTGATCCGCGGCGCGATCCTGGACTCGTTGAGCAGCACCTGCTCCATGGCCTCGGGAATGCCGTGGCCGCGGATCGCCGCGGAGCCCCAGCGCGCCATCGCGCCGACGACGATACCGCCGAGCACGGGAATCGCGATCACCCACAGGCCGAGGTGATTGCCGGCCGGCGAGGAGAACGCGATCGACCAATGGCCGTAGAAACTCAGGTTCGTGACCAGGCCGATCAGCGCCTTGAGGAACTGCGCGATGAACGCAGCGGCGATCGCCAGCACGACGGAGATGGCCGAAATCAGTACCACCCGCTTGTCGACCAGGATGGTCTTGCGCGGGATCCTGGCGGCGGCGAGGGTATCGTCGAGTGCGGGTGCGATCGGCACGCCGCCCACGTCCGCGCCGGCATGGGCCGGTTGGTCCGGATGCGAGGCAGTCATTGAACTGCAGTCATTGAGCTTGGGGGGTTGTTTTAGTGCGGCGCAGCATAACGCCGAACGCGCATGGGGACAATGCGAAAAATTCCGCGTTCTACGCGATCTGGCGGCGATTCTTCGGCAGATGATGGACGAGGAATTCCATCTGGTCGGCGAGAATGTTGCGGTTGGACAGGATCAGGTGCTCGACCCAACTGGGGCGATAGGGCACGGCGAGCAGGGGCATGCCGGCCTGCTGCGGCGTGTGGCAGCCCTTGCGCACATTGCAGCTGATGCAGGCGCTGACCACGTTTTCCCAGACGTCCAAGCCACCCTTGGACAGCGGAACGACATGATCGCGCGTGAGTTCCCCGCGCGAAAAATGATCGCCGCAGTACAGGCACAACATGCGGTCGCGCGCGAACAGCGCCGCGTTGGTCAGCGCCGGCGCGGGATCGATGAGACTGGAACGCGCATGGCCGCGGCTGGCGACGATGGGATGCAGGTCGATCTGGCTTTGCAACCCGCTGTCGCGGTTGGTGCCGCCATGGATCGTCAGGCACGCTCCACCCAGCGTCCAGGCCACGGCGTCGCGCACGTACAGGCAGACCGCGTCCTGCCAACTCATCCAGTCCAGGATGCGTCCGCTGGAATCCAGCGACAGGACGCGGGTGCTATGGATGTCGTTGCTGGTTCTGACTTCCGCCAGCATGGGCTCCTCCTTCACGGGTGGGAATGCTG
>DASTAL010000393.1:0-6778 GCA_035712685.1 Rudaea sp.
GGCCAGGCGCTGGTCAAGGTCGTGCGCGACGAACTGACCGCGGTGATGGGCACGGCGAATGCCGACCTGAATCTCGCTGCCGCGCCACCCGCGATCGTGCTGATGGCCGGCCTGCAGGGCGCGGGCAAGACGACGACGGTCGCCAAGCTGGCGAAATTCCTCAAGGATCGCAAGAAGAAAAAAGTGATGGTCGTGAGCTGCGACGTGTACCGTCCGGCCGCGATCGAGCAGTTGCGCCTGCTCGCGGAACAGGTCGACGTATTGTTCCATCCGAGCGAAGGTTCGCAAGACCCGGGCGCGATCGCCAAATCCGCCCTGGACGCTGCGCGCAAGAATTTCGCCGACGTGCTGCTCGTCGATACCGCCGGTCGCCTGGCCATCGATGCGCAGATGATGGACGAGATCAAGGCGCTGCACGCGGCGTTGAATCCGATCGAAACCCTGTTCGTGGTCGACGCGATGACCGGCCAGGACGCGGCGAACACGGCCAAGGCCTTCGCCGAGGCGTTGCCTCTGACCGGCGTCGTGCTGACCAAGACCGACGGCGATGCGCGCGGCGGCGCGGCGCTGTCGGTGCGTTACGTCACCGGGCGCCCGATCAAGTTCATCGGCGTCAGCGAAAAGCCCGATGGCCTGGATGCGTTCTATCCCGACCGTATCGCCCAGCGCATCCTCGGCATGGGCGACGTGCTGTCGCTGGTCGAGCAGGTCGAGTCGCAGGTCGACCAGGACAAGGCGAAGAAGCTCGCCGAGAAGGTGATGAAGGGCAAGCGTTTCGACATGAACGACATGCGCGACCAGCTTTCGCAAATGCTCAACATGGGCGGCCTGGCTTCCCTCATGGACAAGCTGCCCGGCGTCGGTTCCCTGCCCGACTCGGTGAAGTCCAAGGTCAACGATAGGGAAATCCACCGCATGGTGGCGATCATCAATTCGATGACCAAGAAGGAACGCCGCCACCCGGACCTGCTCAACGGCTCGCGCAAGGCGCGCGTCGCGCGCGGCTCGGGCATGCAGCCCGCCGACGTCAACCGCCTGCTCAAGCAGTACATGCAGATGGAAAAAATGATGTCGAAGATGGCCAATGGCGGCATCAAGGGCCTGATGCGGCAACTTGGCGGGGCGATGAAGGGAATGTCGGGTGGGGGAATGCCGCCGGGCGGCATGCCCGGCCGCTGAATCTCTCGCGTTGCGAAATGTGAGCTTCGTCGCGGTTCGCCCCATGGGCGATGTCAACCTCTCGTGTGCGCGTGCGTTCGCCATGATCGCATCGCCGCAGACACGAGGGTCGAGACATGCATGCCGCCCGCAGGACCATCGCGTACGTCTTCGCATTGGCATTCGCGCCGCTGGCCGGTGCGACGGTACATGACCAGCTGTTCAAGGGAAGTTTCGACATCCCGGCGGACCAGCCGGCGAGCGTCAATGCCGCCGCGCGCTTTCTGACCCAGGCCACGTTCGGGCCGACCCAGGCTGACATCGCCTATCTCATGGCGCAAGGTTACGGCGAGTGGATCGACGAGCAGTTGTCCAGGCCCGCGACGATCGGCGAGCCCACCGTCGAGGCGATCGTGAATGCGGGTGCGAAGGTCACCAACACGATCCGCCTCAATCGCTTCTTCTGGCAGGCGGTGTACGCGCCGGACCAGTTGCGCCAGCGCATGGCCTATGCGCTGAGCCAGATCTTCGTCGTCTCCGACCAGGCCAGCGGCATCGGCAACAACTACATGGTGCCGCTGTCGCAATACCAGGACATGCTGGCCGAATCGGCCTTCCTGCCGTACGCGCAGGTCCTGCTCAACGTGACCTGGCACCCGATCATGGGGCGTTACCTGAACGCGTTTCGCAACGTCAAGGCGACGATCGTGGGCGGCGTGCAGACCACCAGTCCGGACGAGAACTATGCCCGCGAAGTGATGCAGCTGTTTTCCATCGGCCTGATCGAGCGCAACCAGGACTTCTCGCCGGTGTTGCAAGGTGGCCAGCCGGTGCCGACCTACGACCAGAACGTCATCACGCAGACGGCCAAGGTGTTCACCGGATTCACCTGGAGCGATGCGCCGACGAATCCGCCAAGCTTCTACGGCGGCGGCCTGACGTTTGCCGGCGAGTACGCTCCCATGGCGTGCTGGGGAACGGAACTGTTCCCGGCCAGCAGCAACCAGATGCGCCACGACATCACGGTCAAGAGCGTGCTTGGCGGCGCCGCGATCGCCGCAAACCAAACCTGCGCGCAAGACGTGACCGACGAACTCGCGATCATCGCCACGCATCCGAACGTGGCGCCGTTCATCTCGCGCCAGCTGATCCAGCGCTTCGTCGAGAGCAATCCGTCGCCGGCGTACATCCAGCGCATTGCCACCGTGTTCGATGCGCCGGGCAACGACCTCGGCGACGTGGTGAAGGCCATCCTGACCGACCCGGAAGCCGTGAACCCGCCGCCGCCGTGTGGCAGCGCGAATTGCGACGGTTACGGCAAGCTGCGCGAGCCGGTGCTGCGCCTGACCGAACTGTGGCGCGCGTTCAATGCGCAGGCGCCGGCACCGGATGCGTACGGCCAGATCGCGATGATCGGCAATGGCGGGTTCCTCGGCAATTTCGGCCAGGCGCCGCTGGAATCGCCGACCGTGTTCAATTTCTACCTGCCCGATTACCAGCAGCCCGGCACGTTTGCCGACAACGGCCTGTATTCGCCGGAATTGCAGATCACCAACGAATCGACGACGTACACCACCGCCGACACTTACTATGGATTCACCGCCAAGGCGTATCTCGGCATGCCCACGCCGCCGACGGATCGGCCGCTGATCGATCTGTCGGCGCTTGCCGCGAACGCGGCGAATCCGGCCGCGATGGTTGCCACCGTCAACGCCGATCTTTTCTACGGCAGCATGTCCGCGTCCATGCAATCGACGCTGACCAACATGCTGACCAACCTGAGCGGCGCGACCGCGCAGGAGAAAGCCTGGTCGGCAATTTACGTCGCCATGCTATCGCCCGAATTCGCCGCGCAGCGCTGAAGGAGAACGCCATGAGCCATTCCCGCAATTCCCGCCGCGAATTCCTGCGCAACCTGGGCTGCGTTGCCTGTGGCGGCACCGCCGCCGCATTGCTGCCGCAACTGCGCATGCTGGGCACGGCGCTGGCCAGCACCCGCGTCTCGTCGACGTACCAGGCCCTGGTATGCGTGTACCTGTACGGCGGCAACGACGCCTGGAACATGCTCGTGCCGTTCGACAACACGCGCTACAACGTCTACGCGGCCTCGCGCAGCGGCGTCTACGATGCGACAAACAATCCGGGCGGATTGGGCCTGGCGCAGCCAACCGGCGCGCAGGTTGCGCTGCAGAAAATCGTCGACGGCAACGATCCCAGTTCCACCACGAACCAGTACTTCCTGCATCCGGCCATGCCGGAGATGGCCAGCCTGTTCAATCAGGGACACCTCGCCTTCGTGGTCAACACCGGATCGCTGGTCAAGCCGATCACGATGGCCGATTACAACGCGAGCTCCGCCAACTATCCGGCGCAATTGTTCTCGCACGCCGACCAGACGAATCAATGGCAGCAGGCCTGGGCGGAACAGGGCGTCACGCTGGGCTGGGGTGGGCAGTGCGGCGACGTGCTCAAGTCCGCAAACCCGAACACGCAGTTGTCGCCGTGCATTTCCATCGCCGGCGCGAACCGCTATGAAATTGGGGCGCGCACGATTCCGTACCAGATGTCATCCGGCGGACTGACCAATCTTTCCGGCATGTGCAATCCGACGCCATGCGCTGGCGTTTCCTCGACGAGCGTGCGCGACACGGCGCTGCAAACCCTGCTCGGCGACACCTACGCGAACGATTTCGCCGGCGGGTATGCGCAGATCTTCCAGCGCGGTCGCGATCTGTTCAACCTGCTCGACACGAGCCTGGCCGGCACGACGCTGAACACGACGTTTCCGTCCGGCAATTCGCTCGCCGCGCAGCTGCAGACGGTCGCGAAGATGATCAAGCTGTCGATGGCGCAGAACTTCGCCACGCGCCAGATCTACTACGTGAACCTCGGCAGCTTCGACCTGCACGCAGGAATGATGACCGGCACGAACGACCACGCCGCCTTGCTCGCGACGCTGTCGCAGGCGCTCAGTGCGTTCTGGACTTGCATGGGCCCGGCCGACGTGAATGCGCAGAACAACGTCACCGTGTTCACGATGTCCGAATTTGCGCGCACGCTGCAGTCCAACGGTTCCGGGTCCGACCACGGCTGGGGCACGGTGCAGATGGCGCTCGGCGGCGCGGTCAAGGGTGGCAAGCTCTACAGCAATGGCGGCGGGCCGATCGCGGGTTTCCCGAACCAGGCGCTGAATGCGCCGAACAATTTCCCGCGCGGACAGATGATCCCTGGCATCGGCGTCGAGCAATATGCGGCGACGCTGGCGCAGTGGATGGGAATCACCTCGCCGTCGGACCTGGCGACGATCTTTCCCAATCTCGCCAGCTTCGGCACGAGCAACCTCGCTTTCGTGTGAAGACCCGAGCGACGCTCGCGCTGGTATTCGGGTCCGCGCTGTCCTGCGCATGCGGCGCGCTGCATGCGGCCGCGCCCGGCGGCTGCACCAGCATCCAGGACGTGGCGCCGATCTACGGCGGCATTCAGTTCGGCGCAGCGATCGAAGGCATCTTCACCAACTACAACGGGAGCGGCAACGGCTGCGCGGACTGCCACACGACGAATGGCGGCGCTACCATGCCGACCGGCGATCTGGATCTCGACCCGGCGGATTCGCCATCGCCGTACGGCAACCTGATCGACGTGCAAAGCCCCTGGTATCCGGGCTATGTCTATGTCGTGCCGAACCATCCCGAACAGAGTCTTTTGTTCATGAAGGTGGACTGCGACGACCCGGGCGGCAATGGCGGCGCCGGCGCACGCATGCCGTTGGACAACTATGCCGGCGGCCTGACCGCGCAGCAGATTGCCCTGATCTACGACTGGATCGCGGAAGGCGCGCCGGCCGGCACCACCGATGGCATCTTCCGCAACGGTTTCGACATCCGCGGATTCGTGCCGTAGCTTTCGGTCATGCGCCTGTCGCGGCGCGTCCACGTTTCATCACTTTGCCGCCACAATCCGGCGGATATACTGGCGCTACATCCGGCCCTGGGGATCACCAATGATGCGTTCGACTTTTGCGTTGCGTTCCGCCGCGCTGGGCGCTGTTGCGCTTGCCATCCTGCTCGCCGGTTGCGGCAAGCCCGAGAACAAGCTGCCGCCGGTGCAGGGCAAGGCGCCCGTCGCCGCGCAGGCAGCGAAAAACGAGACGCCTCAGGTCTTTGCGCTGGCTTCCGCGCATCCGGAGCAATTTCAGGGCCAGCTGGCGATCGCGCTGGAGTTTTCGCATCGCCTCGCCGGTTCGCAGGCGTTCGATACCCTGATCGACGTGAAGGATGCGAAGGGCGGCGTGGTGAACGGCAGCTGGGCGCTGGACGAGGACGGCAGGACGTTGCGCTTTCCCTACATCAAGGCCGACGCGACGTACACGGTGCGCATCAAGGGCACGGTCGCCGCCGCCGACGGCAAGACGCTGGGCAAGGCGATCGACCGCGACGTCTACACCGGTCCGATGGAACCCGCGGCCGGATTCGCCTCGCAGGGCAGCGTGCTGCCGGCGCGTGATTCGCGCGGACTGCCGGTGGTGTCGGTCAACGTCAAGGATGTCGATGTCGAATTCTTTCGCGTGCGCGATGGCGAACTGTCGAACTTCTTCGCCGCCTACCAGCGCAACGGCAAGCGCTCGGGCTGGGACCTGGATCCGCAATACGGCTGGTATGGCCGCAAGGGCAAGCCGCTGACGCAGATTGCCGATTCGGTCTATGCGAACCGCTTCACCCTCGATGGCAAACAGAACGAACGCGCGCTGTCCTACCTGCCGATCCAGAACATTGCTGAACTGTCCAAGCCGGGCCTGTATTTCGCCACCATGCGCCGCGCCGGATCCTTGCGCGACCAATACGACACGAGCTTCTTCTTCGTCAGCGACATTGGCCTGCACACGCGCGCCTACAAGGACACGTTGTTCGTGCACACGGCCTCGCTCAAATCCGGCGCGCCGCTGCGCGATGTCGACCTGACCATCGTCGACGCAAAAGGCGATACCGTCGTCGCCGGCAAGACCGGAGCGGACGGCAATGCGCTGCTTGCCTACGCGCTCAAGGCCGACCAGGTGCTGACCGCGAAAAGCGGCAAGGACGTGTCGATCCTGCCGTTCAACCAGCCGGCGCTGGATGTCTCCGATTTCGCCGTCGCCGGGCGCAAGCAGGAATGGTTCGACGTGTTCGCCTGGTCCGGGCGCGACCTCTACCGGCCCGGCGAGACGATCCGCCTGTCCGCGCTGCTGCGCGACTACGACGGCAACCCGATCAAGCCGCAACCGCTGTTCGCGACCTTGAAGCAGCCGGATGGGCGTCCGTACGCACAAGCCAGGCTCGATCCGAAAGACCTCGGCTACTTCGACTGGTCGCGGACGATTCCGGCCGATGCGCCGACCGGCAAATGGCAGGTCGAATTCCGCCTCGACCCGGCGAGCAAGGAAGCGACCCAAAGCATTGCGTTCCGCATCGAGGAATTCCTGCCCGAACGCCTCAAGCTGGACCTGACCAGCGCCGCGCCGACGATCGCGCCGGGGGCGCCGTTGAAACTCGACGTCGCCTCCGATTACCTCTACGGCGCGCCGGCGGCGGGCAACCGCTTCACCGCGCGCCTGACGCTCGCGCCGGACGTGCATCCGGTGGAC
>DASTAL010000394.1:0-1923 GCA_035712685.1 Rudaea sp.
GCGCACGCGCGAGGAGCTCGAAGCGATTTTCCTCGCCGCCGACGCGGCGCATCCGCTCGGCGACTACCTGCGCCGCAGCGCGCAATCCTGGCGCATCGCCACCGAGCTGCTCGATGCAGCGGGCACGCAAGACGTCAGCGCGCATTCGATCGATTTGTTCGGACGTCCGAACGACCGCCTGCCCGGCGGCACGGTGTCGACGCTGGACGCCGCGCGGCATTTCATAGAACTGGCCGACGAACTCGGTGGCGAGCTCGCCGCACACGAGGCCGACTACTGCATCCCGGCCGACCTGCTGCAACAGGAATTGCAGCAGCGCCTCGACGCGTTCTTCGGTGCCGGCGTCGTGCGCGTGGAAACCGATCCTGACCTGATCGCCAAGGCGGCCGCGGGCGCCAAGCGCATCCGCCTGCGTTCGGCGACGTGCTTTTCCGAGTACGACAAGAACCAGTTGCTCGAGCACGAGGCGTTCGTGCATTCCCTGACCGCGCTCAACGGTCGCGCGCAACCGAGCCTCGGCTCGCTGGCCACGAACTCGCCGCGCATCACCGCCACGCAGGAAGGCCTGGCGACGTTCGCCGAACTCATGTCCGGGTCCATCGACATCGGCCGCATGAAACGCATTTCGCTGCGCATCCTCGCGATCGACAAGGCGCTGCATGGGGCGGATTTCATCGACGTGTTCAAGTTCTTCCTCGCGTCCGGCCAGACCGAGGCCGACAGTTTCGCCTCGGCCGCGCGCGTGTTCCGCGGCGCGCCGCTCACGGGCGGCTGCGCGTTCACCAAGGACGCGGTTTACCTGCACGGGTTGCTGTCCGTGCACACGTTCTTCCGCTGGGCGCTGAAGAACAAGAAACTGCAATGGTGCCGCAACCTGTTCGCCGGCAAGATGGCGCTGCACGACGTGATCGCGCTCGCGCCCTGGTTCGAGTCCGGCTACATCGCGCCGCCCCGGTACCTGCCGCCGTGGATGCAGCGCACGAACGGCCTGGCCGGTGCGCTCGCGTTTTCGCTGTTCGCCAATCGCATCCGGCTGGACAAGGTGGAAACGGAAGATCTCGTGCTCGGCGTCTGATCGGGAGAAACGAACATGCAACCACACCTACTTTTTGCGGCGCTGCTGCTCGCGCTCGGCAGCAGCGTCGCACCGGCGGCGGAAACGGACGCGCAGCGCGTCGACGCCGTGCTGCCGCAAATCGTCGCCTGGCGTCGCGACATCCATGAGCATCCGGAGCTTTCCAACCGCGAAGTGCGCACGTCGAAGATCGTCGCTGATGAATTGAAAAAGCTCGGCTACACGGTGCACACGGGTCTCGCGCACACCGGCGTGACCGGCGTGCTGGTTGGCGGCAGGCCAGGGCCGAAGCTCGCGATCCGCGCCGACATGGACGCGCTGCCGGTGACCGAGCAGGACGACTTGCCGTTCGCCTCGAAGGCGACGGGCGAGTACCTGGGCAAGACAGTCGGCGTCATGCACGCCTGCGGGCACGATGCGCACACCGCGATGCTGCTCGGTCTGGCGGAGATTTTCGCCGGCATGAAAAAGGATTTTCCCGGCCAGGTCATGTTGATCTTCCAGCCCGCCGAGGAAGGCGTACCTCAGGGCGAGACCGGCGGCGCAGCGCAGATGGTCCAGGACGGCGTGTTCGCGGATTTCCATCCGGACGCGGTGTTCGGCATGCACGTGGTCAGCACGATGAATGTCGGCACGGTCGGCGTGCGCGCGGGCGGCGCGATGGCCAGTTCCGACACCTTCCGCATCGTCGTGCACGGCCGCCAGAGCCACGGCGCGATGCCGTGGAAAGGCATCGATCCGATCGTGACGGCGGCGGAGATCGTCACTAATGCGCAGACCATCGTCAGCCGCCAGCTCGACATCAGCGCGGATCCAGCGGTGGTCACGTTCGGCATCTTCAACGGCGG
>DASTAL010000395.1:0-12357 GCA_035712685.1 Rudaea sp.
GCAGCTACGTCGTGGCGAGGTGCTGCATCACGTCGTGCGCCATGTGCTGGGCCTCTACCTGGGCGAGCCGGGTGCGCGCGCGTTCCGGCGCTATTTGAGCGAACACATGCGTTCGGCGGGAGCGGATTTCCGCACCGTCGACGCGGCGCTCGCGTCCATGCGCGAGCATGCGCAGGCGCGCGCGGCGTAGCCGCGCCGTGATTCAGGTGGGATTACACGGGCATCGCGTTATCATGCGGCCATGTCTCGTCGTCTCGCCATCGCCGTCCTGGCCGCCTTGTTCGCGGCCGGTGCGGCATGGGCGGGGCAGATCACCTTGCAGCAGGCGATCGACAAGGTAGAACATGAAACCAATGGCAAAGTGCTGTCGGCGGAAACCAAGCACTACGGCAAGCACACGATCTACCGCATCAAGGTACTGACCCGGAGCGGCCAGGTGCGCGTGATCGAGGTGCAGGCCGAGCAGGCGGATTAGTCCGGAAAACGAACGCAAGGAACCGAACATGCGCATTTTGCTGGTCGAAGACGAAGCCCCGCTGCGCGAGACGCTGGCCGCGCGCCTGAAACGCGAAGGCTATGCCGTGGACATGGCGGCCGACGGCGACGAAGGCCTTTACCTCGGCCGCGAGGTGCCGTTCGACGTCGCCATCATCGACCTCGGCCTGCCGAAGAAATCCGGCATGGAGTTGATCAACGACCTGCGCGCCGCGGGGCAGCGTTGTCCGATCCTGATCCTCACCGCGCGCACGAGCTGGCAGGACAAGGTGACGGGCCTGAAGCAGGGCGCGGACGACTACCTGGTCAAACCCTTCCACGTCGAGGAACTGCTGGCGCGCATCAACGCGCTGGTGCGCCGCGCCAGCGGCTGGACGAAACCCGTGCTCGAATGCGGACCGATCGTGCTCGATACCACGGCGCAGACGGTCAAGGTCGACGGGCAAGTCGCGGACCTGACCAGCTACGAATACAAGGTGCTCGAATTCCTGATCCTGCACGCCGGCGAACTCGTTTCCAAGGCGGATCTCACCGAGCACATCTACCAGCAGGACTTCGACCGCGACTCGAACGTGCTTGAGGTCTTCATCGGCCGCCTGCGCCGCAAGCTCGATCCCAACAACACGCTCAAGCCGATCGAGACCGTGCGCGGGCGCGGCTACCGCTTCGCGATTCCGCGTTCGGACAACACGCCTGCGCCGCCGCCGGCCGCCGCCTGACCGGCCGACAATGCCGCAGCGCCGCCCGCTGTCGATACAGGCGCGCTCGCTGCTCGCTGCCGGCGTCGCGTTGGCGGCGTTTCTCGGCTTGACCGGATTCGCCCTGGACCAGGCCGTCTACGAAACCCTGCGCAGCGCCTTGCGCGACCGTTTGCAAAGCTATGTCTACGGATATCTGGCCGCATCGGACGTGGCGCGCTCGGGGCGTTGGTTGCCGCCGGATGTGTCGCCCGATCCGCGCTTCGACCGTCCCGACGGCGGCCTCTATGCCGGCGTGTCGGGACCGGTGGAAAACAACGGCAAGCTTGCGACAAGCTGGCGTTCGCCCTCGGCCGTGGGACTCAAGCTCCCGTTCGACGGCACGCTCAAGCCGGGCGAAGCGATCTTCACTGGGCCGGTAGCAGGAGCCGACGAGGACGTATACCTGTTCAGCCTCGGCGTAACCTGGGACGTGCCGCATCGCGGCGCGGTGAATCTCACCTTGCACGTGGCCGAGGACGCGCGCCTGCTCGCCGGGCAGCGCGGTGTGTTCCGGCGCAGCCTGTTCGAATATCTCGGCGGCCTCGGCGCGCTCTTGCTGGTGTTGCTGCTGGCGACCTTGCGCTGGAGTCTGCACCCGTTGCGTCGCGTTGCCGCGGACCTCGCCCAGGTCGAACGCGGCGAGCGCGAGCACCTGTCCACCGCGTATCCGCGCGAACTGGCGGGGCTTGCCGTGAATCTCAATCGTTTCATCGATGGCGAACGCGAACACCTCGCGCGCTATCGCAACACGCTCGCGGATCTTGCGCACAGTTTGAAAACGCCGCTTGCGGTGATCCGCAACGAACTCGAATCCGGCGCCAGCGGCGAGGAGATGCGATGGACCGTTCTCGAACAGGCCGGGCGCATGGACCAGATCGTCGCCTACCAACTCGCGCGTGCGGTGGCGTCGGGCCATTCCACGTTTGCCGCGCCGATCGCGTTGCAGCCGCACGCCGAGGAAATCGTCGCCAGCCTGGAAAAAGTCCACGCTGCGCGCAACATCCTGTGCGAATTCGAAATCCAGGCGCAGGCGCGCTTCTACGGCGAGGCCGGCGACCTGCTCGAACTGCTCGGCAACCTGTTGGAAAACGCATTCAAATGGGCGCGACATCAGGTGCTGCTGAGCGCGCGCGCGCTGCCCGTCCCGGGCGCGCGGCGCGACGGCCTGGAAATCGTGGTCGAAGACGACGGGCCCGGCATCGCGCCGGAGAACGTCGAGCGTCTTCTGCAACGCGGCGTGCGTGGCGACGAGCGCGTGCAAGGCCACGGCATTGGCCTGTCCATCGTGCAGGACCTGCTCAAGGCCTATCGCGGCCGCCTCGACGTGACGCGTTCCGAATCGCTCGGCGGCGCGAAATTCAGCGTGCGCTTCGACGCAGTGTGATCTCCTGATTTGATACGGCGTGATCTGATTCAGTGTGATCTGATGCTGCGTGATCGGATACGTCATCATTGCGCCGCCGCGGCGCTGCCGCTATCGTGCGCGCCAGCGCTGCTAAGCGTTTTTTGGAGTCTGCCATGTCGTCGATTCGCCTCCTTGCCGGTCTCGCGCTGGTCTTGCCCTTGGCCGCATTTGCCGCTGCGCCGGCGCCGGCCGCAGGCGGCTGCGGCAACCAGGCCCGGGTTCCGCCGGCGCAGCGCGTGAAGAACACCGCGCACTGGACGACGGCCAGCGAGGAAAACAATTTCGGCTACGACGTCTATCGCGCGATCAGCGAGAAGGGTCCGTTCGAGAAACTGACCAAGACCCCGATCCTGGGCAACGGCACCACGCTGGAGACGCACAACTACGAATTCGCCGACGACGGCATCGACCCGTGCAAGGACTACTGGTACTACGTCGAATCCATCGCCACCGACGGCAGTCGCGAGAAGTTCACGCCCGTGTTCCACGTTCCGGCCAAGCGCCATCCCTCCGTGCCGACGAATCCCTGACGCGGCATGCGTTTGCACTGGCTGGAGCTGGTCCTTTTTTCCACCTACGCGGAACTGCGCGCGGAGCGCGCGCGTTCCTACCTCGGCTTCCTGTGGTGGATCATCGAGCCGGCCATGAACATGGCCACGTACTACCTGGTGTTCGCGGTGGTGCTCAAGACCGGCCAGCCCGACTACGTTCCGTTCCTGCTCATCGGCCTGACCTTGTGGCAATGGTTCAAGTCCGGCGTCAGCCACGGCGGCCTGTCGATCTGGCAGCAGCTAAACCTGATCCGCCAGGTGAGGTTGCCGTTGCAGGTTTTCCCGAGCGTGCAGATCCTCGCCGACACGGTAAAGTTCGCTTTCATCCTCGCTTTGTTGCTGATGATCCTCTGGGCATACGGATACAAGCCGAACATCACTTACTTCGGATTGATCCCGGTATTGCTGGTGGAACTGGTTTTCACCGCCGCCGTGGCGTATCTGGTCGCTGCGTTCATTCCCTTCGTGCCGGATCTGCGTTTCGTGATCGAGCAGGTGCTGCAGGTGGTGATGTTCGTATCCGGCGTCGTTTTCTCGCTGGATTCGGTTCCGCCGGGCCTGCGCCGCTGGTTCGAACTCAATCCCATCGTCGAGCTCATCGACGCCGGCCGCGACATATTGATGTATGCGCGCTGGCCGGACTGGATCGCGCTTGGCCGCGTCACTGCGATTTCGTTCGCGTTCTTCGCGCTGGGCGCGTATCTGATCCGGCGCTACACGCCGCGTTACGTGAAGCTGCCGACATGACCGAGCCGATCATCGAACTGCAAAACGTCGGCATCGCGTTCAACGCGCAATTGCGCATGGGCGCGCCGCGGTTCTGGGCGCTGGAAGACGTGAGTCTCGCCCTGCCGCGCGGCGCGCGCCTGGGCGTGGTCGGTCGCAACGGTGCTGGCAAGAGCACGCTGTTGCGCGTGCTCGCGGGCATCCTCGCGCCGGATCGCGGGCGCATCCGGCGCGGGCGCGCAAGCTGCCAGTTGCTGTCGCTCGCGCTCGGCTTCGTGCCCTACCTGTCCGGCCGCGACAACGCGATCCTGTCCGGCCTCATGCTCGGCCTGCGGAGGCGGCAGATCGAACGCCGCCTGCCGGCGATCCTGGAATTTTCCGAGCTGGGCGATTTCTTCGAACAGCCGGTGTCGAGTTATTCCACGGGAATGTATGCGCGCCTGGGATTTTCCGTGGCCATGCAGGTGGAGCCCGATGTCCTGCTGATTGACGAGGTGCTTGCCGTCGGCGACACCGAGTTCCAGCAAAAATCCGGCGCCGCGCTGCGCGAACGCATCCACAGCGGCACGACCGTGGTATTCGTCTCGCACATGGATGCACAAGTACGCAATGTCTGCGATTGCGCCGTGTGGATCGAACACGGCCGCAGCGTGATGCAGGGGCCGGTGGACGAAGTGCTCGCGGCCTACCACGCTGCGGCGCCGGTGGCCACGGCCGCGCAATGAATGCGCGGGCGCAGTGGCTGGGCTGGGATGGGCGCATCCTGCGCTTGCGCGCGGATCTGCCGTGCGCGTTGCGTCTGGACGGCGCGCTGTTCGAGTCGGTCGCCGCAGGCGAGTTCGCGCGCGAGTTCGTGTTTTCGCCGAACGGCGGCGATGAATTGCAGTTCGCGCTGCATGATGTCGATGGGCGCCAGCTGGAGCCACCTTGGCGCGTGCGCTTCGGCGAGCCGGCGCAGTCCGGAACGGATGCGTGGCAGGGCGATGCACGCGCGCTGCGGGCATTGGCCGATGCACCGTTGCCGACAGTGGAAAAATGGCATTCCGCGCCGCCCGCCGCGGTCGTCGTGCCAATTTACAATTCGCCGCAATGCGTGCAACGGTGCATCGCGGCGCTGCTGCGACACACGCCTGCGGCGCGGCGCAAGATCCTGATCGACGATGCGAGCACCGATCCGGCGATCGCGCAAATCCTGCGCGAATTCGCACGGCGACCGGACATCCTGATCCGGCGCAACGAGCGCAATCTCGGCTATACCGCGAGCTGCAACCTCGGCATCGAATTGGCCGGCAGGGCGGATGTCGTGCTGCTCAACGCCGATACGCAGGTCGGACCGCGCTGGCTCGAACGCCTGCGCCTGACCGCGCATGCGGAAGCGGGCATCGGCACCGTCACCGCGGTTTCCGACAACGCGGGCGCGTTCAGCGTGCCCGAGCTGGAAAAGTTTTGTCCGATTCCCGAGCGCTGGACGCTGGAACAGGCCCAGCGCGCGCTGCTGCAACAATGCGCAGGCTGCCTGCCGCAATTGCCGACCGGCAATGGTTTCTGCATGTACGTCAAGCGCGAGGTCTTCGATCGCGTCGGTGTACTGGATGTCGCGGCATTTCCGTCCGGGTACGGCGAGGAAAACGACCTGTGCCAGCGCGCCGAGCGCGAAGGTTTTCGCCACGTCATCGCTGGCGACGTCTTCGTGCAACACGAGCGCAGCGCCAGTTTCGGCGAAGAGCGACGCGCCGCGCTCGGTGCACAGGGCATGGCCGTGCTGCGTCAGCGCTATCCCGACTACGAAGCGAAAGTCGGCGCGACGCTGTGGAGTTTCGAGCGCCGCGTGCTCGACTGGCGCGTGCGCCGCCTGTATGCCGGAACGGACGGCCATTACGCCACGCATCCGCCACGGCCGCGCGTGGCGTTGGTCGATGCGGATTGCGTGCTCGCGGACGCCGCCGTGGAATGCCTGCGTCCCGATGCGCATGACCCGATCGCGCTGCGCGCTTGGCTGGTGCGCCACGCCATCGAGGCGGTGCGGACGGAAAACCCGCTCGCGGCTCGCGCCGCCGCGAGCGTGGGCGTGCCGGCATTCGACGCCGCCGGGATCGCGCGTTGGGTTGCCAATGGCGGCGCGCTTGCCTAGCATGCGGCGTTTGCCGTTCGGTTTTGCCTGATGTCCATTCCCTCCCGCTTCGCCGCGCGCGCGCTGCGCGTCGCCCTCGGCGCGTTCTTGCTGGCTCCGCTGGCCGCGTTTGCCTGCGCCGGGCGCGTCCACATCGAGGTGAAGGATTCCGGCGTTTACGCGCTCGACTACGCCGCGATCATCACCGCGCAGCCGGGGCTCGCCGATTGCCGCGCGGACGAACTCGCGCTGTGGCACCAGCATGATGAAGTGCCGATCCGCGTCATCGGCACGAAAGACGGTCGCTTCGGTCCCGGTGCGAGCATCCAGTGGCTGGGGCAGATGCTGCACGGTCCGGAAAGCTGGTTCGACCAATATTCGAACGTCAACGTCTACCAGCTCGGCGTCGCCGTGGGCGCGCCTGCGCGCCTGCGGGAAATCCCCGCGCCCGCATCGAATACGCCGGGGTCGGGCAAACCGGAACCCTTGATCCGGCACCTGCATTTCGAACGCGAAAATCTGATGATCCGCCTCGGCGGCGACCAGATGAAGCACGGCGAAGAGCCCGACGTTTTCCAGTGGGCGAAACTCACGCCGATCGATCCGAAACCGTTTTCGTTCGGCTTCGATCTGCCGGACGCCGAGCTGAGCCGCGCCAGCGTGCCGTTGACCCTGGATTTCCGCGGCGAGTCCAACGTGTTGAAGCCGCCGAAGGGGCAGGCCAAGGCGCCGGATCACGTCGTCGCGGTTTCGATCAACGGCAAGGCGGTGCAGACGCTGCAATGGGACGGTCGCGGTGAAATCCGGCGCACGCTCGAAGTGCCCGGCAACCTGCTCAAGCCAACCGATAACACGCTGGCGCTGTCGGTGCCGCGCCGTGCCGATCCGGCCAACGCGCAGAACTTCATCATCGACGTGGTGATGTTCAACTGGGCCGACACGAGTTATCCGATCCGCGGCGACGCGGATGTTTCGAGCGCGGCGTTTTCCGCTGTCGGTACCGCGCCGGTCGATCTGGCGACGTCCGCCGCGGCGCCGGAATTGTTCGGCAGCGACGGCACCCTGCGCGCGGGCAGGGCGGCGGGGAAGAATCGATTCCGCTTCGCGGCGGTGGGTGCAAAAGTGGATTTGTATCCTTTTGCCGGCAAGGCGCTGGCGCCGACCCTTGTTCGCGCGGTGGCGGACGGCGACTTGCGCCATGCCGACTCCGGATATGCCGATTCCCGAAATGCCGAACCCGGATATGATTACCTGATTGTCGCGCACCCGCGCCTGCTCGATGCAATCGAGCCGCTCGCCGCGTATCACCGCGCGCACGGCCTGCGCGTGAACGTCGTCGACGTCGATGCGATCTACGACCAGTTCAACGGTGGCATCGTGCACCCGCGCGCGATCCGCGATTACGTCGCCTGGGGCTGGCAGCACTGGGAACGCAAGCCGAAGTACCTGCTCCTCGTCGGCGACGCCAGCTTCGACATCCACCACGATCTGCGCAGCGATCGTCCGAACGCTACCATGTACGCGTTGCGTCCCGAACCGCTGCAGGACGAACTGCTGCAGCCGGGCACCTTGTCGAGTATGCCGACCAGCGCTTACGCCCACTGGGACCCGGCGTTGCCGAACCGCAACCTGATCCCGACGTTCCAGTACGCCGCACCGGAAGGACAGGGTGCCAGCGACAACGGGTTCGTCGCGGTGAAGCCGGGCAGCGACCTGCCGCAACTGGCGGTCGGGCGCTTCCCCGTGGTCGAGCCGGTCGAGGTCACCGCCATCGTCGACAAGACGATCGCCTATCTCGAACATCGCCACACGGGCGCATGGCAGCGCGACGTCACCCTGATCAGCACCAGCGAAGTCGCTTCGTTCAAGGGCGATTCCGACAAGATCGCCGCGGACCTGGAGCGCCGCGGCTTCGTCGTCGACAACGTGTACACCGCGTTCGAGGAAAAGGACCATGCGCGTTACCAGGACGCGCGCAAGATCCTCAAGCACGACCTGGACAAGGGCAACGTGCTCGTGCATTTCCTCGGCCACGGCGGCCAGTTCATCTGGCGCGTCGGTCCGATCGGCGACCTGTTCACGCTCGACGACGTGGATGCGCTCACGAATGCCGGAATGTATCCGATGGTGCTGTCGATGACCTGCTTTTCGGCGCCGTTCGACCACCCGACCGAGGATTCCATCGGCGAGCGATTCCTGCGCGATCCGGGCAAGGGCGCGATCGCGTTCTTCGGCGCGTCGTGGATGAACTGGCCGAACCCGGTCAATTCCCGGGCCATGATCGAAAGCCTGCTCACGCCGGGCGAAAGCATCGGCGATGCCATAATGGCGGTGAAGCACAAGGCCACCGATCCCGTCTTTGTGCAGATGTACAACCTGCTCGGCGATCCGGCCGTCGTGCTGTCGCTGCCACGCCAGGCGCTGCCAATGGATGTCGAACGCGGACGCTGGGAAACCCGCGTCAACGTGCGCATTCCGGCCGCGGACTTCGGCGGCCATGTCGATGTCGACTGGCTGGACAAGAACGGGGACCGCCTTGCCTCCGCGCGCTACGAAGCGCGCGACGTGCAATTCTCGCTGGCGCCGCCGGACAAGGCCGTGCGCGTGCAGGTGTATGTCGCCGACACGCGCAATGGCCTGACCGCGTTCGGCAGCGTCGACCTGACGCCGCCGCCACCGCCGGTGGTCAAGCCCAAGCCGAAACCCGCGCCGAACGTCGTACCGCGGCCGCGCGGCCCGGCCGCGCCCGACACGATCAGTCGCGGCGATTTCGATGGCGATTGAAGCGCCCGCGTTTGCTTTCGTGTTCGTCTGCCACGGCGGCGAACTGGAGATCAAGTCGCTGCTGCTGGCCGCCTCGCTGCGCGAAACCTTCGGCGATGCGCCGGAACTCATCGCCGCGGTGCCGCAGCCGGCGGCCATATGGCGCGAACCATCATCCGCCGCGCTGGAAATGTTGCGCTGCCTGCGCGTGGACGTGCGGGCGGTGGAAAATCCCATCGGTGCGGAATATCCGATCGGCAACAAGCTCGCCTGCCTGGGCGTCCCCGCGCGTGCGCGGACGGTGGTCGTCCTGGACAGCGACATCCTGTGCCTGCGCGGCTTCGACAATGATCCTGCCGCCGCGGCCGGATTCGCCGCCAAGCCGGCGGACAAGCGCACGTTTCCCGGCGACGCGGAAGTCTGGGCATCGCTGTACGCCGCCGCCGGCACCGCGTTGCCGGAAACCCGTGTCGCGACCACGTTGACCGGGGAGGCCGGTCCGCCATATTTCAACAGCGGCGTGGTTTTCACCACGCAACCGGCGCGGCTTGGAGCGGCCTGGATCGAATGCGCGCGCACGCTCAATCCGATCCTGGAAACCCGTGGGCAACGGCATTGGCTGGACCAGGTGGCGCTGCCGGTCGCCGTGCGCCGCTGCGGACTCGACTACGCCTGCCTCGGCGACGATTTCAATTTTCCGGCACATCTGAAACCCCTGCCGGAGGACTCGCCGGTGTTCTGCCATTACCACTGGCCGGAAGTGATCGCGCGCGAGCCGCGGTTGCGCGAACGCGTGCGCGCGCTCGCCGCACGGCACGCGGAATTGCGCGCGGCCATCGCCGCGGACGCGGAGTGGGCGCCGCTGCTGCACGAATCGGCGTGGCGCAGCGGCCACGCCCGCGACATCGATGCGCGGGAATTGTCCGCGCTGCTGATCGCCTCGGCACAGCCGCGCCTGCTCAACGAACTGGTGGCGACGAGCCGCGAGGCATTCGGATTTTTCCCGGGGCATGCGCCGCGCGCGGTGGAGTATCCCTGGGTCCTCGCCGCGCTGCAGGGCTCGGCGCGCGACAGCCGCATCCTCGACGTCGGTGCCGGCGTCAACGCGCTGCCGCTCGCGCTCGCGCGCCGCGGCGCGCGTGTGACCACGGTCGATTCGCATCCGCTCGTGCGCGATCCGCGCCAGCGCGACGGGTGGAATGAGTGGGGTTTCCTCGACTATGCCGCGTTCGATGCGAACATCCGCTCGTCCCACGCCGCTTACGAGGACTGGCAGGCCGATGCGCCGTTCGATGCGATCTACTCGGTCAGCGTGATCGAGCATTTGCGCGCATCGGTGCGTGCGCGCTGGATCGCCGCGTTCCGCCGGCAATTGCGGCCCGACGGGCTGTTGCTGCTCAGCGTCGACCTGGTGCCAGGCAGCGAAGCATTGTGGAATCGCAGCGAGGGCGTCGTCGTCGAGGATGCCGCCGTGCATGGCGATCTGGCGGGGCTCTGCCGGGAATTGGCGCAAGCCGGTTTCCGCATCGATGCAACGAGCACCGTGCGGGACTTGCCGCGCAGCAATGTGGATTTGGCGCTGATCCGCGCGTGCGGATGAGTTATTTCATCACGCCCGGCAGCAACGACTGCCAGCGCGTGGTTTCGGCTTTCTTGTGCGCGGCGCTGCCGGCGTGCGCCGGGACATGCCGTCCGGGCGGATGCGCGATGTCGGGCTGCTGGCGCGCCGTGCGCTGCGGCGCGGGTTCGGGCGTGGCCATCGGCTCGCGCACGGCGTCGTCGTCGATCGCATCGGCCGGATCGGAGATCGTCGCGCTGCCACCGCTGCTGGCCGCGGGCGCGGCGACCGCATTGGCGGCCAACAGGTTGCCGTCGCCGCCGACGGACATCGGATCGGCAAATGCGGCAAGCGGTGTTGCGCCCAGAACGAGGGCGGCGAAGACGAATGGCTTGATCATGATCGGATCCCCGAACCAGCGGAATGTCACGCAGGCAGGCACGCATCCTCGCACGTTCCATGGGCGCACACCAGTGACTGCGTCCGGTCCGGGTTCCTGCAGGCGTTATCGCCCCGTTAAACTGGGCGCATGAGCATCGAGCCCGCCGCACTGTTACGCGCCTTGCGCACCGATCGCGCCGTCTCAGGCAGCGATCTGGCGGCGCGCCTGGGGGTGACGCGCACCGCGGTGTGGAAGCAGATTCGCGGTTTGCGCGCGCTTGGCGCGCCGGTCGACGCCGTGGCCGGGAAGGGTTACCGGTTGGCCTGGCCGTGCGAGGCACTGGATGCCGGCGCGATCCGCGCGTTGCTCGATCCGGCGCTGCGCCGCCGGCTGCGCAACATCGCCGTGCATTGGCAGGTCGATTCCACGAATACCGAATTGCTGCGCGATGCGGCGGCGGGCGCACGCGATTTGTCGGTCTGCCTCGCCGAGGTGCAGAGCGCCGGGCGCGGCCGCCGCGGGCGCACCTGGATTTCGCCGCTCGGCGCGAATGTGTATTTTTCCCTGCTCAAGCGCTTCGACGGCGGCTTGGGCACGTTGTCCGGATTGAGCCTGGCCGCCGGCGTCGCCCTCGCGCAGGCGCTGGAGGATGGCGGCGCCGCCGGCATCGGCCTGAAGTGGCCGAACGACGTGGTCGTGGATGGCCGCAAGCTGGCGGGAATCCTGGTCGAGGCGGGCGGTGAATTCCTGGGGCCGTGTTTCGCCGTGATCGGCATCGGCATCAATCTGCGCCTGCCCGATGACGTGGATACCGGCCAGCCGGCGACGGATCTCGCGCGCCTTTGTGCCGGGGCGATGCCGTCGCGCCATCGCGTCATCGCACGGTTGCTGGCGCGCCTCGTCGACGCACTCGATCGCTTCAGTGCCGACGGCTTCGCCGCATTCGCGCAAGCGTACGCGGCGCGCGATGCGCTCGCTGGCAAGCGGGTACGCGTGCAGGCAACCGACGGCGCGCACGACGGCATCGCCGACGGCGTGGATGCGCGCGGCGCGCTGTGTGTGCGGCATGGCTCCGCGCGTGCCGTCTACGACAGCGCCGAAGTTTCGGTGCGCGCGGCATGAAACTGCTCATCGATGCCGGCAATTCGCGTCTGAAATGGGCGTGGTGGGATGGCGCGGTGCTGGAGGGCGTGTCTGCGGTCGCGAACGCCGGAATGGATGTTTCCGCATTGTGGAAAAATGGACAAAAGGCGGACTCGGTGTGGGTCGCCTCGGTAGCGTCCGCCGCGGCGAACGCGGTGCTGGCGGCCGTGGTGCGCGATCGTTTCGGCGTCGACCCTGTTTTCGCCGCGACGCGTGCGCAGGCCTGCGGCGTGCGCATCGCCTACGCACGACCGGAGAATCTCGGTGTGGACCGGTTTCTCGGCTTGATCGCCGCGCATGCGCAGACGCAAGACGCGGTCGTGATCGCCGGCTGCGGCACGGCCCTGACCCTGGACGCGCTCGCCGGCGACGGCGTGCACCTGGGCGGGCTCATCGCCGCCGGTCCGCAGCTGGCGCAGGACGCCCTGCGCGGCGGCACCGCGCGTCTGGCCGCGGTGCCCGCCGGCCGCGTCGTGGAAATCGC
>DASTAL010000396.1:0-1182 GCA_035712685.1 Rudaea sp.
GTTTCTTCGCGCCGCGCGCGCGCGGCGGGCTCACTGCATGAACCAGCCGTGGCTGACGACGATGCTCTGCCCGGTCAACGCGTTGGATCCGAAGCCGGCGAAGAACAGCGCGCAGGCGGCGACGTCGTCGACCGTGGTGAACTCGCCGTCGACGGTGTCCTTGAGCATCACCTTCTTGACCACGTCGTCTTCGGAAATGTGCAGTTCCTTCGCTTGTTCCGGAATCTGCTTTTCCACCAGCGGCGTGCGCACGAAACCGGGACAAATCACGTTGGCGCGCACGCCGTGCGCAGCGCCTTCTTTCGCCACCACTTTCGCGAGGCCGATCAGGCCATGCTTGGCGGTCACGTAAGGCGCCTTGAGCTTGGAAGCTTCCTTGGAATGCACCGAGCCCATGTAGATGACGCTGCCGCCCTTGCCCGCCGCGTACATGCGCTTGAGGCAGGCGCGCGTGGTCAGGAAGGCACCGTCGAGGTGGATCGCGAGCAGCTTCTTCCAGTCGGCGAAGGCGAAATTCTCGATCGGATTGACGATCTGGATACCGGCGTTGGAAACCAGGATGTCGACGCTGCCAAGATCTTTCACGGTCTTGTCCACGCCGGCCTCGACCTGGTCCTCGCTGGTCACGTCCATCATCACTGCCGTGGCCTTCACGCCGCGTTTGCGGATATCCGCCGCGGCCGCGTCGGCAGCGGCCTGGTTGATGTCGGCAATGGCGATGTGCGCGCCGTTGTCGGCAAGCACTTCGGCGATGCGCTTGCCGATGCCGCTGGCGGCGCCGGTGACGAGGGCGACCTTGTCTTTCACGCTCATGGTTTTCTCCTGGGTTGGTATTCAGTCGTCGCGCACCGCGTTTTTCACTTCCACCCCCAGGTCGCGCAGCTTGCGGTACAGATGGGTGCGCTCCATGCCGGCCGCCTTGGCCAGTTTGCCGACGCTGCCGCCGGAGCGCTGCAACTGGTGCTGCAGGTAGGCACGCTCGAACTGTTCGCGCGCCTCGCGCAATGGCAGGTCGAAATCGATGCCCGCCGCGTTCGGCGCCACCGTTGAAGCGGCCGCGCCAAGCGCGGCCTCGACTTCGGCCGGCTCCACGTCCGCGGCACCGCCCAGCACCAGCAAGCGCTGCACGAGGTTGCGCAATTCGCGCACGTTGCCCGGCCAGGCGTAGGCGCACAGGCGCTT
>DASTAL010000397.1:0-2887 GCA_035712685.1 Rudaea sp.
AGGCGACTGACCTTGCGCGAGGTGTGCAGCAGGCGGTTGGTGAGTTGCGTGCCGATCGCGAACAGCACCTTGGCGCATTCCTCGCGCAGCGGGCCTTCGCACAACTGGAACAGGCGCTCGTAGCTGATCTCGGCGAGGTCGCAGGAGGTGCGCGTGCGCACCATCACCTCGCGCCGCGGGGTTTCCACGAACAGACCCATTTCGCCGATGAACTCGCCGGCGTTGATGTAGGCGAGGATCAGTTCGCGGCCTTCCTCGTCCTCGGTGAGCACGCTGACCGAGCCGTCGATGATGAAATACAGGATATTCGCCGAATCGCCGGGCCGGATGATCGCCGTCTTGCCGGGATAGCGGCGACGATGGCAGTACCCGAGAACCCGGTCGAGCGCCGCCTGGTCGAGCACCAGCGAACTCGGCGCCTGCACGCGGTTGACCGCGCGCTGCAGCGTGTAGCGAAGCTCCATACCTCGACTCCCCGGGGATGACACGGCGATGCGGCGCCGACGATGCAACATCTTATCGGAATCCCGCGCGCGCTGCGCAAGAGCGCAAAAACGGTTCCCCCGACCGCCCGATTGCTCCATAATCCGCGCCCTGACGGCGTCCCGGCCGGTTTTCGGAGTCTGCGCAGTGAAACCCCTTCCCCGCCTGAAGCTGCAGGGCTTCAACAACCTGACCAAGGCGCTGTCGTTCAACATCTACGACATCTGCTACGCGGTGACGCCCGAACAGCGCGACCGCTACATCGATTACATCGACGAGCAGTACGATTCCGATCGCCTGACCAAGATCCTCACCGACGTGGCCGAGATCATCGGCGCGAACATCCTCAACGTCGCGCGCCAGGACTACGATCCGCAGGGCGCGAGCGTGACGATCCTGATTTCCGAACACCCGGTGGTGGAAAAACTCGGACGCGACATGATCTCGGACGCGGTGGTCGCGCACATGGACAAGTCGCACATCACCGTGCACACCTATCCTGAAACGCATCCGCACAACGGCATCGCCACGTTCCGCGCCGACATCGACGTGGCCACGTGCGGCGTGATTTCGCCGCTGAAGGCCTTGAACTACCTGATCGACAGCTTCGAATCGGACATCGTGATCATGGATTACCGCGTGCGCGGCTTCACCCGCGACGTGAAGGGCAAGAAGCACTACATCGACCACCGCATCAATTCGATCCAGGAATACCTGGCCCGGCACATCCAGCAGAAGTACGAGATGTTCGACGTCAACGTGTACCAGGAAAACATGTTCCACACGAAGATGCACGTGAAGGAATTCGACCTCGAAACCTACCTGTTCGAGGCGCACGCGGAGGACTTGTCGTTCAAGGACCGGATGCGCATCGAAAACCTGCTCAAGCGCGAGATCGAAGAACTGTTCCACGGAAGGAATTTGACCTGATTTCCGGCCGCTCGCCCTGAGCGTAGCGCCGAAGGCGCGAAGTCGAAGGGCAAATGGCGTTTCGACTTCGCTCGCCTTGCGAGCTACGCTCAACGCGAACGGATTCAATCAAACCCGGTACGCCACCGCCTTCATCACGGCGCTGGCCATGCGCATCAACTCCGGCACCGGCGGCGGCAATGTGATGCCGCCCGCTGCTTTCGCCATTTGCCCGTGGCGTGCCTCGTCGACCTGCATCTGCGAGACGACGGCGCGGCTGGCCGCATCGGCCTCGGGCAGTTTTGCCAGATGTTCGCCGAGGTGCGCCTCGACCTGGCGTTCGGTTTCCACGACGAAGCCGAGGCTAACCTTGTCGCTGACCAACGCGGCGACCGCGCCGATGGCGAAACTGCCGGCGTACCAGACCGGATTGAACAGGCTCGGGCGACTCGCGAGCGCTTCCAGGCGTTCGCCACACCAGGCCAGGTGATCGGTTTCCTCGGCGGCGGCGCGCAGCAGCTGCGCGCGCGTCGCGTCATCGCGCGCCACCGCGGCTTGGCCCGAGTACAGCGCCTGCGCGCAAACCTCGCCGGTGTGATTGACGCGCATGAGGCCCGCCGCGTGCCGGCGCTGCGTCTCGTCCAGATCGGCCTCGGCAATGCCTGCCGCTGGCGAAGCCCGCTGCGCCTCGGGTTTCGCATCAAGCGAAGTGCCGAGCACGCGTTCGATTTCAACGAGGATGCGATCGAAGGCGGAAAGATGGCGCGAGAACATGGGTCAATTCTCCAGTTGCCGCGCCAGCAGCACAAGTGGATGCGTCACCGCGATCGCGCTTCCGCGTTGACACAAGCCATTGCCGAGGAAAATCCGGCAGCCGACATTGCTGGTGACAAGGCGATCTGGCTGCGGCTCCAGCGCACCATCCAGCGTTTGCGCACGCAGCGTGTCGGCAATATCGGGATGGCGCAGGAAATAATCGCCCGCAGCACCGCAGCAGCCGGGCGGCGCGTGCAGCGCATCGATCTTCAGTTGTGGAATCCGCGCCAGCAGGCGCGCGACGGCGCCGTCGGCGCGCGCCACGTTGCGTTGCGTGCAAGGCGTATGCACCGCGATGCGTTCGGACAGCGGACGGAATTTCAGTTCACGGATACGCTCGTCCGCATCCATGAATTCGTGGATCTCGCGCACGCGAACTCCCGCATCCGCGAAAACATGATCACGCAGCGTGCCGAAACAGCCCGAAGCCGAAACCAGCAGCGTATCGACGTCGGCGCCGGCAAAGACCGTGCGCAGCGACTGCGCCAGACGATCCGCCTGCGCCGCATCGCCATTGTGCAATGCCAATGCGCCGCAACAGCCCTGCGCGGATGGCAGCATGACGGCGTAACCCAACGCCTGCAACAAGGTTCGTGACGCCGCCTGCACGTCGCGATCCACGCTCGCGGCGACGCAGCCGAGGAAGAGTCCCACGCGCCCGCGCGGCGACACGGACGTG
>DASTAL010000398.1:0-3817 GCA_035712685.1 Rudaea sp.
GTGGCTGCTTCGACCGGGGATTCGACGTTCTGGTCCTCGATGAAATCGCCCAGGTGCGAATCCTCGTCGTCGCCGATCGGCGTTTCCATCGAGATCGGTTCCTTGGCGATCTTGAGCACCTTGCGGATCTTGTCCTCGGGCATCTCCATCTTCGTGGCGAGCTCTTCCGGCGTCGGCTCGCGGCCCATTTCCTGCAGCATGGTGCGGCTGATGCGGTTGAGCTTGTTGATCGTCTCGATCATGTGCACCGGGATGCGGATGGTGCGCGCCTGGTCGGCGATCGAACGCGTGATCGCCTGGCGGATCCACCACGTCGCGTAGGTCGAGAACTTGTAGCCGCGGCGGTATTCGAACTTGTCGACCGCCTTCATCAGGCCGATGTTGCCTTCCTGGATCAGGTCGAGGAACTGCAGGCCGCGATTTGTATACTTTTTCGCGATGGAGATGACCAGGCGCAGGTTGGCCTCGACCATTTCCTTCTTCGCGCGCCGTGCCTTGGCTTCGCCGATCGACATCGCGCGATTGATTTCCTTGATGTCGGTGAGCGACAGGTACAGGGTTTTTTCCAGCGCGATGAGCTTTTCCTGCTCGGCCACGATGTCGGCCTTGTGCGCGCGGATCGCCGACGCCCACTTCTGTTTCTTGCGAATCACCTCGTCCGCGAAATGCAGGTTCACCTCGTAGGCGGTGAAGGCCTTGAGGAAATCCTTGCGCGGCATTTTCGCCTGCCTGACGCAGATATCCATGATCACGCGCTCGTGGCCACGGATCGTCGCGACCACCTCGCGCAACTTGCGCACGAAGGCGTCGATCATGATCGACGGCAGCTTGAGCTTGAGGAACGCCTCGGCCATCGTCTCGCGCGCCTTCTGCGTCTTCTTGTCGACACCGCCGTACTTGTCCGCCGCCTTCTGGAATTTGGCGTAGAGACTGCGCAGCTCGTCCATACGCCGCGTCACCTCGGCGGGGTCCGGGCCGGTTTCGCCGGGGCCGGCTTCTTCCGCGTCCCCGTTCTCTTTTTCGTCTTTTTCGTCTTTTTCGTCTTCCTCGTCCGCGGCCACGGCGGGCTCGGCATCGAGCATGGCGTCGTCCATGCCCGGCACCTCGATGTCGGCGAAGCCGGTCAGCACCTCGGACAGGCGCTTCTTGCCCTCCAGGTGCTGGTCGTATTCCTCGACCAGCAGCTTGATCGACCACGGGAAGGTGGCCAGCGCGGTCTGCACCTGGCCGAGGCCTTCCTCGATGCGCTTGGCGATGGCAATTTCGCCTTCGCGCGTGAGCAGCTCGACCGTGCCCATCTCGCGCATGTACATGCGCACGGGATCGGTGGTGCGGCCGACTTCGGCGTCGACCGCGCTGAGCACGGCCACGGCTTCCTCGGTGGCGGTTTCGTCGTCGGTGGCGACCGGGTTTTCCGGCAGCAGGGTCTCGGTATCGGGCGCGACTTCGTGCACCTCGATGCCCATGTCGTTGATCATGCCGATGATGTCTTCGATCTGCTCCGGATCGACGATGTCGTCGGGCAGGTGGTCGTTGACCTCGGCGTAGGTCAGATAGCCCTGTTCCTTGCCCTTGATGATCAGGGTCTTGATTTCGGACTGCTGCGGATTGGTGTTTTCGATGGCCATGGGGCGTGCAATATGCGTGAATGCAAGACTTGAAAGTATAGGAGGGGTGTCAAATCCTCAGGATTCCAGCCAGAACGTGACCGGACCGTCGTTGACGAGACCTACCTGCATATGGGCACCGAACTGACCGATTTCCACCGGTGCATGCAGGTTTTTCGCGATTTCGACGAGGCGTTCGAACCATAGCTGGCCTGCTTGCGGTTCGGCCGCGGCGGTGAAACTCGGCCGCATGCCCGAACGCGTGTCCGCGGCCAGGGTGAATTGCGGCACCAGCAGCAGGCCGCCGCCGGTGTCGGCCAGCGACCGGTTCATGCGGCCGTTTTCGTCGCCGAAAACACGATAACCGAGCAGGCGTTCGCACATCCGCAGCGCCTGCGCCTCGCCGTCGTCGGGACGGACGGCGACGAGCGCCAACAGTCCGGGACCGATGCGCGCGACCGTCGCGCCGTCCACGTCCACGGATGCCGTGGTGACGCGCTGGATCAGGGCGATCATCGATCCACCGCCTGCCGGTACAATCGCGGTTTTCCGATTCCCATGTCTTGATGCGTTGGCATGTCGCCGCCTTGTATTTCCTGTTGCGCCTGACCGGCCGCCTGCCCCTGCGCGCCCTGCACGGCATTGGCGCGGCGCTGGGCTGGCTGCTGTGGCGTCTGCCGAACCCGTTGCGGCACAAGGCCGAGCAGACCCTGTCCCATGTAACAACGCAAATCGGCGGCAAAAACCGTCACGAATGGCTCGGGCCCGCGCTGATCGAAACCGGCAAGGGCGCGCTGGAGCTGTGCAAGATCTGGTCCGGCGACCCGCAGGCGGCGCTCGGGCTGATCCGCGAAGTCCGCGGCAACGAGCATTTCGACGCGGCCCTGGCTGCCGGCAAGGGACTCATTATCGCCGCGCCGCACCTGGGCTGCTGGGAACTGCTGAACTTCTGGCTGTGCAGCCGCACCCCCATCGCCATCGCCTACCGGCCGCCGCGCCGCGCCGAGATCGAACCGCTGCTGATCCGCGCGCGCGGGGCGCTCGCCGCCGAGCAGGTGCGTGCGGAAGGCGCCGCCGGCGTGCGCGCGTTGTTCAAGCGATTGAGCGCCGGCGGCGTGATCGGCATCCTGCCCGACCAGCAACCGAAGGCCGGCGAAGGCCAGTTCGCGCCGTTCTTCGGCACGCCGGCGCTGACCATGGTGCTGCTCTCGCGCCTGGCCCAACGCACCGGCGCGACGGTGCTGTTCGCGTTCGCCGAACGCCTGCCCAAAGGCGCCGGTTTCCGCATCCATATCCTGCCCGGCCCGCACGGCATCGCCGACGACGATTTGCCCACCGCCGTCGCGGCGCTCAATCGCGGCGTCGAGGATTGCGTGTGCATAGCGCCGGCGCAGTATCAATGGGCTTACAAGCGCTATTCGATCCGGCCGCCGCAGGAACGCGGCTGATTCAGGCGCCGGATTTTTCCAACCGCCGCAAGAACACGTTCATTTCCTTTTCCGCCTGCTTGTCGCCGCGCTTTTGCGCGGCGGCGATGCCACTGCGATACGTCCCGATGGCGGCGGTCACATCGCCGGATTCGGCGAGCAGCTTGCCGAGCTGCCTCCAGGCCGCGGAATAGTCCGGATCGAATTCCAGCGCGCGGCGCAGTTCGACGATCGCGTCGGCGTTGGCACCTGCCTCGATCAGCGCATTGGCCAGGGCCACGCGCAGCAGCGCGCCGTCGCGCGGCCCGCCGCACAGCGCGCGCAGGCTGTCGAGACGCGCGCTCATTGGCGCCCGCGATGGATGTCGTGGGTGGCAACGCCGACATTGGATGGCGGTGGCGCGAACCAGTCGGGATGCGCGAGGCTGGCGCGCATGTCGGCTAGGCCCGCCGCCCAGTGTTCGCGCATGGCCGCCGCGCCGAATGCGTAGTCCTTGTACTGCTCCTCGTAGGATTTGGCGCGATAGATCAGGTGCACGACGTTCAGGCACGTCTCGCCGAGCCACGGCTCGAGCTCGCGCGCGAGCGGCGCGGGCAGGCGTTTGCCGGGCAGGGCGCCGGCGAGCTTGCGCAACGCCATGCGCAGGCGCTGGCGCTCGGCGAGGCGATCGGTGCCGTGCCGGGTGCGGCTGGAATACTGGATGTCCTTCTGTCGTTCGAGCACGTCGGCGAGATTGCGCGGCAACTCGCCGCGCGCGCTCCACAGGTCGACCTGCAGGGCGAG
>DASTAL010000399.1:0-5800 GCA_035712685.1 Rudaea sp.
CGGCAGCTCGTCGACGCTGAACCTCGGCCGCATGATCGTCACGCTCAAGCCGCGCAGCGAACGCGCCTCGCCGCAGGAGGTGATCCAGGAGCTGCGCCCGAAACTGACCGGCATCCCGGGCTTCACGGTTTTCCTGCAGAAAATCCCGATCATCCGCATTGGCGGCCACCTGACCAAGACCCAGTACCAGTACACGCTGCAGGATACGGACACGCGCGAACTGTTCGCGTTCGTGCCCAAGCTCGTCGCCGCGATCGCGAAGTTGCCGGGATTCCAGGACGTGACCAGCGACCTGCAGATCGCCACGCCCCAACTCGACGTGCACATTGATCGCGATGCCGCCGCGGCCGTCGGCGTGAGCGCCGCGCAGATCGAAAGCGCGTTGTACACCGCGTTCGGACCGCAGCAGGTTTCCACCATTTACACCGCCATCGACCAGTACTGGGTGCTGATGCAGGTCGACCCGGCCCGGCAGAACGATCCGGCCGTGCTCGCGCAACTCTACATCCGCGGTGACAGCGGCAAGCTGGTGCCGCTGTCCGCCGTGGCAAGTTTTTCCAAATCCGTCGGCGCGGCCACGATCAGCCATCTCGGCCAGGTTCCGGCGGCGACGGTGTCGTTCAACCTTGCGCCGGGCGTCAGCCTGGGCCAGGCCGTGCAGCGCATCGGCGGCGCGGTGGCGAAACTCAAGGTGCCGGACACGATCACCGGCTCGTTCCAGGGCACCGCGCAGGCGTTCCAGTCCTCGATCGCGGGCATGGGCATCCTGCTGCTGCTCGCGATCTTCGTGATCTACCTCGTGCTCGGCATCCTCTACGAGAGTTTCGTGCATCCGTTGACGATCCTGTCCGGCCTGCCGACCGCGGCCTTCGGCGCGCTGCTGACGCTGATGATCTTCCGCATCGACTTGAACCTGTATTCGGCGGTCGGCCTGATCATGCTCATCGGCATCGTCAAGAAGAATGCGATCATGATGATCGACTTTGCGCTGGAGAAGCAGCGCGCCGGCGAGTCGGCGCAACAGGCCATCTTCGACGCCTGCCTGGTGCGCTTCCGTCCGATCATGATGACCAGCTTTGCGGCGCTGATGGGAACCCTGCCGATCGCGCTTGGCCTGGGCGCCGGCGCCGAATCGCGGCGTCCGCTGGGCGTCGCCGTGGTCGGCGGCCTGCTGACTTCGCAGGTCCTGACCCTGTACCTGACGCCGGTGATCTACCTGTGGTTCGACCGCGTGCAACGGCGTTTCCGGCGGCGAACGTTCGTCCCACGGATGGCTGGCGATGGTCCATTTTGACCAGGACCGTTCGCATTGAGCGTAGCTCGCGTAGCGAGCGAAGTCGAAATGCTGCATGCCCTTCGACTTCGCACCTCCGGTGCTACGCTCAGGGCGAACGGATTCTGACCTGAGTTTTGCTAAAGTGACGGTCTTGCGATGGGTGCAGGCGTGGACGCAGCGGAACTCGAAAAAATATGTGGTGCGTGGCCCGGCACGAGCGCGGTGACCCGGCGCGAGGACGAACTCGTGCTGAGCGTCGGGGATCGCGCGTTCGCGACGCTATGCCTGTGCGGACCCGAACGCGACCGGATTTCCTTCGCGGTCGAAGCGGGACGCTTTGTCGAGATGACCGCACAGGCCGGCATCGTGCCGGCACATTACGCGGCGCGCCCGTTCTGGATCACCCTGACCGAACCCGAACGCTTCACGCCCGCGCAGGTGGAGGATTTCCTGCGCCGTTCCTACGAACTCGTCCGCGCCTGCCTGAGCAAGCGCCAGCAGGCCGCGCTCGCTGCATCCGCGCCTTCGCCCAAACGCGTGCCGCGCAAACCAAGAACCTGAAATGTCCGCCAAAGCAGACTCCCTGAAGACCATTTTCCTCGCGCTCGGCGCGAATTTCGCCATTTTCCTGGCCAAGCTCTTCGCTGCGTTCGTCACCGGCTCCGGCTCGATGCTGGCCGAAGCCGTGCATTCGCTGGCCGATTGCGGCAACCAGGGACTATTGCTGATTGGCATGCGCCACGCCCGGCGCGCGGCGTCGGCCGATCATCCGCTCGGCTACGGCATGGTCTTGTATTTCTGGTCGTTCCTGGTCGCCTTGCTGCTGTTCAGCGTCGGCGGCATGTTTTCGATCTACGAAGGCATCCACAAGTTCGAAACGCATGAACCGCTGCACTGGCCATGGCTGGCGGTCGGCGTGCTCGCGTTCGGCATCGTCGCCGAGTCGTTTTCGATGTGGGGCTGCCTGCGCGAGGTCAACAAGGCGCGCGCCGGCAAGAGCCTGTGGCGCTGGTTCCGCGACAGCCGCCAGAGCGAATTGATCGTCGTGTTCGGCGAGGACCTGGCCGCCTTGCTCGGTCTGGGATTCGCGTTGTGCGCCGTGCTCGCGACGATGTTCAGCGGCAATCCGATTTGGGATGCCTGGGGTTCGATCGCGATCGGCGCGCTGCTGTGCGTGGTCGCCGTGTTCGTCGCGCGCGAGGTGGCATCACTGCTCGTTGGCCAGAGCGCCGAACCGGGATTGCGCGAGGATATCGGGGCTTTCGTGCGCGCACAGCCCGAAGTGGAACGCCTGTTCAACCTGATCACGCTGCAACTCGGTCCCGATGTCATGGTCGCGACCAAGGCACAGATGCGCGGCCAGCTTTCCGGCGCGGAACTGATCGATGCGATCAACCGCGTGGAGGCGGCCATGCGGGCGCGCTATCCCGAAATCCGCTGGTCGTTCTTCGAGCCGGATATCAGCGATTGACCTCGTTGCCGAGACAGGTGCTGGAAATGGACCCCAAACTCGTTACACCCTTGCTTTTCGCCGCGTTCGTGGCCTTTGCGATCTATCGGCGCGTGCGCCGCAACATCGGACGCCAGCGCGTGCAGCCCATGCGCATGCGTTCGCGCATCATCCTGTTCGGCGTCATCGGCGTGCTGGTCTTGGCCGTTTCCGCGCGCAACGTCGAACTGTTTGCCGCGATGACCGCAGGCATCGTCGGCGGCGTCGCACTGGCCTGGCTGGGTCTGCGCCACACCCAGTTCGAGATCACGGAGCAGGGCAGTTTCTACACGCCGCATACCTACATCGGACTGTTCGTTTCGGCGTTGCTGATTGGACGCATCGCGTACCGTTTCATGATCGTCTATCCGGCCATGCAGGCCGCACAGCAGGTCAACGCCAATCCATTCGCCGCCTACCAGAAGAGTCCGCTGACGCTGGCGATTTTCGGCATCGTGATCGGTTACTACATCGCCTATTACGCCGGTGTGCTGATGAGCAGTGCGAAGCCGGCTGCTCCCGCGAACGGATAGGCGTGATCACTCCCCGGTCAGCCACTCCACGCGCTGCTGGCCGAAGCGACCTTGGGCGAGGTGGTCGCGCAGCGCGGGCATCAGTTCCGCGAGCTGGCGGTCGAACTTCCACGGCGGGTTGACGATGACCATGCCGCAGCCGTTCAGGCGCAGGGCGGAATTGTCCGGGTGCAGCAGCAATTCCGCGCACAGCACTTTCGGAATTTTGCGCCGTGCGAAGCTGCGCAGGAACGCCGCGGTCTGCTGGCGCAGCTTGATTGGATACCAGATCGCATACATGCCGATCGGCCAGCGCACGAGTGCCTTCGCCAATGCCGCCTCGATGGTGTCGAATTCGGCTTCCTGCGCTTCGAACGGCGGATCGATAAGCACCAGGCCACGGCGTTCGGGTGGCGGCAGCAGTGCATCCATCGCCGCGTAGCCGTCGCGCTGATGCACGGCGATGCGTGCATCGCCGGCGAAGAGCTTTTTCAACGCAGCGGTTTCGTCCGCCTGCAATTCGCACAAGGTCGCGCGATCGCTTTCGCGCATCAGCAGGCTGGCGATAAGCGGTGAGCCCGGATAGACCGCGATATCCTGCGCGGCATTGCCGGAGTTCAGTGCGCGCACCAGGTTCAAATAGATATGCAGCGGCGCGGGCAGGCGCACGGCGTCGAGCAGGCGCTGCACGCCGGCTTCGTGTTCGCGTGTCTTGCGCGCTTCGTCGCCATGCAGGTCGTAACGGCCGGCACCGGCGTGGGTGTCGAAATAATGGAATGGCGTCTGCTTGGCCTTGAGCGATTCGATGAGGCCGGTAAGGATCGCATGCTTGAACACGTCGGCGAAGTTGCCGGCGTGAAAGGCGTGGCGGTAGTTCATCGACGACGTCGTTTGCTGCGCATGATCGCAATGCACGAAGTGTAGCAAGCGGCGCGCCTGCCGCGCTGTGGGCGGGCGGCGAGGGCGCCGCGCGCACATTTGCGCTAAACTTGTTCTATGAAACGGAAGCTTTTCGCGGGTCGACGGTTGCGCCTGCGCCTGGCGGCGCTGGCAGCGTTCGCCCTGTTGTTCCAGCAATTCGCGTTTGCCGCGCATTTTTGTGCTGTCTCGGGTTCCGTCGCGGGCAGCGATTGCATGGGCATGGCGGCAGCGGACATGGCGTCGATGCACGGCGACGCGGCGACATTGTGCGCCCACCACTGTGCCAGCGCCGCCGTCACGCCTTCACCCGATGCACATGCGCTGAACGTGCCGCCGCTCGTACTGCCGACGCTGCCGGCCGCCACGGTCGTCGTTGTATCCCTTGCACCGGCGCCATCGTCGCTGCGCAACCTGCCGCACCCGTCGCCGCCGCTGGCGGACCTGTACTGTTCGCGCCAGATCTAGTGCTCCACTGCTGATGTCGAGGCCGCCGTCCTTGCGGATGGCGCGTTTTCCGTCGCCTGTGGAGTTTGCATGGTTACCCGTATTTGCAACCGGCGCATGCGTGCGTTGTTGCCCCTTGTCGCCGCCGTTGCCTGCGCATCGTTTGCGCGCGCTGCGGAAGTCACGCCCCTGACCCTGGACGCGGCGGTCGTGCTGGCCGTGCGCAACGCGCCTTTGCTTGCCGCCGACGCCGCGCGCGTGGACGCCGCACGCGAGGATCGCATGCGCGCCGGGCGCCTGCCGGATCCGGAACTTGGCATCGGGCTGGACAATCTCACCGCCACCGGCGGTGGTGCCTTCGATCCGCTGGCCGATTCGATGACGATGCAGACGATCGGCATCGTGCAGCGCATCCCGCCGCGTGGCGTGCGCGCCGCGCAGCGTGCCGCGGCCGACGCGCAAATGCTGGCCGCCTCCGCGCAACGCACGCTGGCCGGCGCGGACGTGCGCCAGGCCGCTGCCGATGCCTGGGTTTCCCTGTGGTCTGCGCAGCGGCGGCTCGACTTGCTCGAGGATATGCGCGGTGCGACGGACGTGGCCAAGCGCGCGAGCCGGGCCCGGCTCGCCGGCGGTACCGATGGCGCCGCCAATGCCCTGGCGGCACGTGCGGAAGCGGCAGATCTCGACAACCGCATCGATGCGGCGCAGGCAGGCGTCGAGGCCGCGCAGGCGATGCTGCGACGCTGGACCGGTACGGACGCGAGCGCGGCGGATATGGCGGATTTCGCGGAATTGCCGGTCGCACCCGCGACATTGTTGTCCCAACTGGACCGGCAGGCGCCGCTGCTGCAATGGCCGGCGCGCGAGGCGAGCGCGCAGGCGTCGTTGGATGCCGCCCGCGCCGGCAAACGCCCGCAGTGGAGCGTGGGCGTCAGCTACGGCAAGCGTTTCGGCAGCCTGCCGGACATGGCTTCCGTGAACTTCGGCATGACCTTGCCGCTGTTTGCCGGCAATCGCCAGAATCGCGACATTGGCGCGCGCCATGCCGAACGCGACGCCGTGCTGGCCGAACACGAGGACGCACGCCGCGCGCAGCGAGCCGCGGTCGAACAAAGGCTCGCGGACTGGCGCGGCTGGACGCGGCAGGTGCGCCGCTTC
>DASTAL010000400.1:0-8085 GCA_035712685.1 Rudaea sp.
TTCGGCGCAAACAAGGCATCGCAGCCGCGTTCGAGAAGGCCGGCACGATCCGCCTCGAGCGTGCGCGGATAACTGGCGAAATCCTCGTTGGGACCGAACTGGGTCGGATTGACGAACACGCTCGCGACGACCTTGTCGGCGTGCGCACGCGCCAGTTCGACCAGCGAAAAATGTCCCGCGTGCAGGTTGCCCATCGTCGGCACGAAGGCGACGCGCGCACCGGCGCGGCACCACGTGGACACACAGGCGCGCAGGTCCGTCGCGGAATGGAATGTATCCATCAGAACGCGTGCTCGGCGGTCGGGAATGTTCCGTCACGCACTGCTTGCGCATAGGCGCGAATGGCCTCGCCCACCGAACCTCGTCCGGCGAGGAAATCCTTGGAAAAGCGCGGTCGCTTGCCGGGTGTGATGCCCAGCATGTCGTACAACACCAGCACCTGCCCATCGCAATCCGCGCCGGCACCGATGCCGATGGTCGGAATCGGAATCTCGGCGGTGATGCGTCTGGCCAGCGTCGCCGGCACGCATTCGAGCACGAGCAGGTCGGCGCCGGCATCCGCGACCGCACGCGCATCGGCGAGAAGCTGCGCGGCGGCGTCGCGGCTCTTGCCCTGCACGCGATAGCCGCCGAGCTTGTGCACGGATTGGGGCGTCAGCCCCAGGTGCGCGCAAACCGGAATCGCGTGCTGCACTAGTGCGGCGATGATATCGAGCACATAGCCCGCGCCTTCGAGCTTGACCATGGCCGCGCCGCCTTCGGCGAGCAGGCGTCCGGCATTGCGCAAGGCTGCGTCCGCATCACGAAAACTCATGAACGGCATGTCGGCGACGAGCAAGGCGCTCGCCACGCCACGCGCCACGGCCCCGGTGTGATAGACCATTTCGTCGACGCTAACCGGCAAGGTGCTGTCGCGCCCCTGCACGACCATGCCGAGCGAATCGCCGACCAACACGGCATCGACGCCCGCCGCGTCGCATTGCGCGGCGAAGCTGGCGTCGTAAGCGGTCAGCATGACGATCTTCTCGCCCTTGGCCTTCATCGCGTGCAACTGCGGCACGGTGATGGCGGCGCGCGCGGTGGATTTGGCGTTGGCGTACATCGCGGACTCCCTTGGCCGAACGACTATTCTGCCACGCGCTCGCAAGTCGAGGCATCGACACCGGCAAGCAGGTCAGCGACGCGGCCGCGGCCGGGAATATGCAGATCCGGCGCGATTTCGATCAGCGGCACGAGCACGAAGGCGCGTTCGTGCAGGTGCGGATGCGGCACCTGCAAGCCGGGCTCGGCGACGCGCCTTTGCGCGTATGCGAGAATATCCAGGTCGAGAACGCGCGGACCCCAGCGCGTGCCATCGCGTTCGCGCCCGGCCCCGCGTTCGATTCCCAGAAGATGATCGAGAAGCTCGCGCGATTCCAGCGCAGTTTCAAGCTGTACTGCCGCGTTGACGAATTCCGGTTGGTCGGCGCGTCCCCACGGTGCGCTTCGATACAAGCGTGAGCGTGCAATGAGCCGGGTCTTCGGCAACTTCGAGAGTGCGCGTATTCCCGCCTCGACCTGTGCATGCGGATCGGCGAGATTGCTGCCGAGACCGATGTATACGGTTTCCATCGTGGATTTGAGACTATGCGGTTGCCGCTGGTGCCTTGGGCTTTCGCCGGCGCCGTCGCCGCTTCTTCGTCGCATCGGCCGGGCCAGTCGCTTCGGCAGGGGCGGCGGACAGTTCTTCGGCCAGCGCCTCGTGCGGTGCAGCTTGCGCGTGCGTCCACCAGCGGCCAAGTTCGGCGATGTCCTCGCCTTCGGCCGCGCGCAACAGCAGGAAATCGTAGGCGCCACGGAAGCGCGGATGCGTGAGCAGGCGGAACACACGCTTCTTCTGGCGGTCGACGAAGCGCGGCTGCAGCACCCAGATTTCCTGCATGACCTGACCGAAACGCCGCGGAATCGCCACGTGCTTGGCCTGCTCGGCGATGACCTGGTGGCTCACGCGCTGCCAGGCCAGGTTCGACTCCACGCCGCGCGCGATCTCGCGCTCAGCCTGGGCGCGCACCGCGCCCCACAGCAGCACCGCAAACAGGAAGGCCGGAGTCACCGATTTGCCCTCGGCGACGCGCGCATCCGTGCCGGCCAGGCCGGCCTCGACCAGGGCGCGGAAGGAGTCGCCGCGGAACGCGAGCGCACGCGCCGTCAGCGGGAATACCGCGCCGAGCAATCCGGATTGTTCCAGCGCGCGGAAACTCTTCAGCCCGCTGCCGGCGAGGAACATCTTCAGCGTCTCATCGAACAGCCGCGCCGGCGGCGCCTGTGCAAGCAACTCGCCGAGATCGGCAAACGGCGCACGCGCCTCGGACGCGATGGCGAAATCCAGCTTCGCCGAAAGGCGCACGGCACGCAGCATGCGCACCGGATCTTCGCGGTAGCGCTGCACCGGATCTCCGATCAGGCGCAGCACGCGGCGCTGCACGTCGTCGAATCCGCCGACGTAATCGCGCACGGAGAAATCGGCGATGTTGTAGTACAGCGCGTTGACGGTGAAGTCGCGGCGCAGGGCGTCTTCTTCGAGCGTGCCCCAGACGTTGTCGCGCACGATGCGGCCGTCGATCACATGGCGGTCGCCCGCGTTGTCCTCGCCACCCTCGCCGCTGCCGCGGAACGTGGCGACCTCGACGATCTCGGGGCCGAACACGACATGGGCGAGGCGAAAACGCCGCCCGATCAGGCGACAATTGCGGAACAGGCGGCGCACGTCTTCCGGCGTCGCATCGGTGGCGACGTCGAAATCCTTTGGCTGGCCGCCGATGAGCAGGTCGCGGACCGCGCCGCCGACCAGATAGGCCGCGTAGCCGGCTTCGTTGAGTCGATAAAGCACGCGCAGCGCGGCGCTGGAAATCTGCTTGCGCGAGATGTTGTGCTGCTCACGCGGGATGATGCGCACGGCAGGCAAATTCGGAGGGGATGGATTCATCGTGTGGTCTTGAGGCGCGCTTCCCGCGCGCATGGGGAATTGTCCCATGGAGTCGCGTCCCGGTATACTGATGCTTGACGCGCTCCCATCGTCTAGAGGCCTAGGACGGGGCCCTCTCAAGGCCTAAACAGGGGTTCGAATCCCCTTGGGAGCGCCAATTTTTTGCCTGAAGCTACTGCGCTCGATGGTTTGCAGCCGTCCGCTGCTCGGCATCCTCATGTACGTTTGAGTACACTCCGGTGCCTGCGCTTCGGGCGGCTGCAAACCATCTTCGCTCGTAACGCTTCAATCTAAAAAATTCCAACTATTGCGACGCCCGCTTCCGATACCTGAACTATGCCTTTCGTCGTCACCGAAAACTGCATCAAGTGCAAGTACACCGACTGCGTGGAGGTATGTCCGGTCGACTGTTTCCACGAGGGCCCGAACTTCCTCGTCATCGATCCGGAAGAATGCATCGATTGCACGCTGTGCGAGCCGGAGTGCCCGGCCGTCGCGATCTTTCCGGAAGACGACGTGCCGGCGGGCCAGGAGCACTGCATACCGCTCAATGCGGAACTCGCGCGCATCTGGCCGGTGCTGACCGAACGCAAGGACGCTCCGCCCGACGCCAAGGAATGGGACGGCAAGACCGGCAAACTGCCCCTGCTGGAACGCTAAAGACCCCCGCTTACGACAGGCGTTCGCGCAGGATTTCCAGAACACGGCGAGCGGCCTCTTCCGGCCCATTGACCTCGACGCGTGCGCCGTCGCCATCGGCGCTGACCGTCACCGTCAGATTGCCGCTCACCGGGCCGGTGTCGGCATTGGCCGGTTTGGCGCCACCGCCGAATGGATGCAGGATGCGCGTGTACCAGTGATGCTCCGCTGGCGCGGCGGTCGGTTTCGCCGTGGCGCGCAAGCCGGCAACTTCCACGGTGTAGGTGTGCGCCGTCGCGTCGCGTGCGCTGATCGTGCCAGCCTGCGCGCGTTCCAGCGCAATGCCGACGCGCTGCCAAGCGTGGTCGACGTTGTCGGCGATGCGCAAACTGCCACCGCCGGTAATCGTACCCGACGGCGGTGCGCTGCCGACGCCGTCGGCAGACGCCGGCGTCGCCGTGCCGGTCGAACCGGATTGCGGAATGGCCATCGCATCGGACGAGACCGGCGTATCCAGATCTGGCGGGACTTCCAGCGGCGCGGTCTGCTTCGCCTTCACGTAGTAACTGTTATCGTGACGGAACCAGCTGCAACCGCCGAGCAGGCCGGCAACGGCGATCAGGGAAATGACCCAGCGAAAGGAAAGAGTGCGATTCACGGCTGATCCTAATTGATTAGATCTGTTTGATTAGATCTGGTTGATTCGAACGGATTGATCCGATTGGATTGCGAAAGCTTACGCCACGCCGCTGTGCAGCGGCTGAACCGCGGCCAAGCCCAAGGCGCCGATGACCTGCCGTGCACGACCATGCAGCTCGGGGCTGAAAGGCGTCAATGGCAAGCGCGGGTCGGGCAGGCAAATCCCGAGTTCGTGCAAACACCATTTTACCGGAATCGGGTTCGGTTCGGCGCCGAGCAGGGCGTAAAGTTCGGTGAGTTTCGCATCCAGCTCCCGCGTCCGCCCGGTGTTGTTGGCCAGGGCTGCATCGCACAAAGAGCGCATGGCGGCTGATGCGACGTTGGCTGCGACCGAGATCACGCCATCCGCGCCGGCCAGCATGGCCTGCGCGCAGGTATTGTCGTCGCCGCTCAATACGGCAAAGTCCGGGCGCTTGAGCGCGATGACGGCGTCGATGCGCGCGGCGTCGTTGCGCGCTTCCTTGATGCCGGCGATGCGCGCGTGAACAGCCAGGCGCGCGGCGGTTTCCGGCAGCATGTCGCAGCCGGTGCGCGAAGGCACGTTGTACAGCACGATCGGCAGGCCGGCCTCGTCGGCAATGGCGGAAAAATGCCGATACAAGCCTTCCTGCGTCGGCCGCACATAGTATGGAGTGACGATCAAGGCGGCGTCCGCCCCTGCGGCGTGCGCGCGGCGCGTGGCCGTTATGGTCTTGCGCGTGTTCGCAGTGCCGGTTCCGGCGAGCACGGGCACGCGCCCGCCCACGCGTTCGAGTGCGAACGCGAGCGCGCGCTCGAATTCGGCTTCGCTCAAGGCATGCGCTTCACCGGTGGAGCCGGCCACTACCAGCCCCTGCGTACCACCCGCGAGCTGATAGTCGATCAGCGTGCCGAACGCGGCCAGATCGAGTCCGTCGCCGCGGAACGGCGTGGCCAGCGCACAGATGCTGCCGGTGAGTTTTTTCAAAGCACGCCTCGAATATCGCGGGGGCGGAGAATGTTACTTGCCACCCAAGGGGGCGACAAGTATTCTCGTCCACGACGCCGGCTTTCACCACGACATGCGCAAGATTCCGGAAGTAGCTGCACCCATCGATTCCGCCCCGCGTCCGGCCGCGAACGAAAACTATCTACTGATCAACGCGTTTGCCCCCGCCGCGCGGCCACCGCTCGTCGCCATCGCCAAGCGCGTCGCCGATGCCGGTTGCAACATCGCCGAGACGCGCGTCGCGACGGTCGGCAACGAAGTCGGCGTGCTCGCGCTCGCGCAAGGATCCTGGGACGCCATCGCCAAGCTCGAAACCGCGTTGGCACGGCTGGAGCGCGACGAAGGCCTGCGCCTGACCCATTTCCGCACCGGCCCGAAGCCGGCGCAGACGAACCTGCTGCCGTACGTGATCGAAGTAGTCGCCGCGGACAAGCCCGGCATCCTTTTCCAGCTTGCCGAATTCTTCCAGGAACACGGCATCAGCGTGGAGCAGTTGCAGTCGATGCGCTACCGCGCGATGCAGACCGGCGCCGACATGTTCTCCGCGCAGATCACGATCGGCATCCCGGCGAACACACACATCGCCGCGCTGCGCGACGATTTCCTCGAATTCTGCGACGGCCAGAACCTCGATGCGATCATGGATCCGGTGAAATTCTGATGGTTGCGATCGGCAAGGCGGTTCCCGACTTGCGCGGCGCGAGCACCGCCGGTGAAATTCGCCTGCGCGACCTGCGCGGCCGCCCCGTCGTCGTGTATTTCTACCCGAAGGACAACACCACGGGCTGCACGCGCGAGGCGCTGGATTTTCGCGATCTCGCCAAGGCCTTTGCCAAACACAAGGCAGTCGTGCTCGGGGTATCACGCGATTCGCTGGCTTCGCACGAGAAATTCCGCGACAAGCAGAAGCTGGGCTTCGCGCTGGTTTCCGATCCCGAGGAGAAATGGTGCAAGTCGTTCGACGTGATCCACGAAAAAACCTTATACGGACGCAAATTCCTCGGCGTGGTGCGCAGCACGTTCCTGATCGGCGCGGACGGGAAATTGCTGCGCGAATGGCGCGGCGTGAAAGTTCCCGGCCACGCCGCCACCGTCCTCGAAGCGATCGCCGCCGAATGCGCTTGAACAGCGGTCGCCCCCACCGATTCCACGCACCACGCGTGCCGCTTCCCATCGCACCATCCACAGGGTGATCACCGCATGACCAAAGGCAAGCGTATCTACGTCCTCGACACCAACGTGCTGATGCACGATCCGACCGCCCTGTTCCGCTTCGAGGAACAAGACGTGTTCCTGCCGATGACGGTGCTGGAGGAACTCGACGCGGCGAAGAAGGGTACGTCCGAAGTCTCGCGCAACGCGCGCCAGGTCAGCCGTTTCATCAACGAGCTGATCGAGCGCAACCGCAAGCAGCCGATCGACCAGGGCCTGGAACTGAAGCTGCCGCAGGGCCTGCAGCTAGACCGCAAGGCGCAGGCCGGACGCCTGTATTTCCAGACCCGCGACTTCGAATCCAAGGACGCGAACGGCAAGCGCAAGAACTTGCCGGACAACCTGATCCTGGCTTCGATCGTCGCGCTGCGCGAACACAAGCCGGACACGCCGGTAGTACTGGTGTCCAAGGACATCAACCTGCGCATCAAGGCGTCGATCTTCGGCGTGCCTGCCGAGGACTACGAAAACGACCGCGCGCTCGACGATTTCAGCCTGCTCTTCGCCGGCCATGCCGAATTGCCGAAGGATTTCTGGGACCGTCACCCGGAACTGCGTTCCTGGTCCGAGCGCGGACACACACTCTACGAGGTCAAGCGGCGCAAGGACGAGGATTGGCATCCGCACCAGTTCCTTTACCTGCCCGGCGAGAACGACGTCGAATTGCGCGTGCTCAATGTCGATGCCGGCAAGGCGCGCCTGCAGATTGTCGACGATTACCGCAACGGCACGCACACCGTCTGGGGCGTCGCCGCACGCAACCGCGAACAGAACTTCGCGCTCAATGCGCTGATGGATCCGGAAATCGATTTTGTCACCCTGCTCGGCACCGCCGGTACCGGCAAGACCCTGCTCGCGCTTGCCGCGGGCCTGGCGCAGACCATGGACCAGCAGCGCTATCGCGAGATCATCATGACGCGTGCGACGGTTTCCGTCGGCGAAGACATCGGCTTCCTGCCCGGCACAGAGGAGGAAAAAATGACGCCATGGATGGGCGCGCTGACCGACAACCTCGAAGTGCTCGCCACGCCGCAGGAAGGCGGAGGCTGGGGTCGCCAGGCGACGAACGACCTGCTCGCTTCGCGCATCAAGATCCGCTCGCTGAATTTCATGCGCGGTCGCACTTTCCTCAACCGCTACGTGATCATCGATGAAGCGCAGAACCTCACACCCAAGCAGATGAAGACCCTGCTGACGCGCGCCGGACCGGGCAGCAAGATGGTGTGCCTGGGCAACGTCGAACAGATCGACACGCCCTATCTGACCGAAACGACCTCGGGCCTGACCTACGCCGTCGACCGCTTCAAGGACTGGCCGCATTCGGCGCATGTGACGCTGCGCCGGGGCGAACGTTCGCGTCTGGCGGATTACGCTTCGGAGATGTTGTAGACCCGCAATCGAAAACGGGAGCCACGAGGCTCCCGTTGGGTTTTGCGTTTTACGCGAAGCGCAGGCTCAGAATAACGTGGTCCAGAGCAACTGATACTCGATCTGCCCGCCGCTGTTCGGCGTGCGCAGGCTGTTGCTGGTCGGCAGGCCGAGCACGAATTCCGACGGCGCATACGAAGCCGCGACGCGCAGGCCGGAAGCAGCGCCGAATGCA
>DASTAL010000401.1:0-5270 GCA_035712685.1 Rudaea sp.
AACGGACGCCGCCGTGGAAACTCCGCACTTCCTGCAATACGCCGTGATGTTCCTCGCCGCCGCGGTGATCGCCGTGTCGGTTTCGCGGCGCGCGGGATTGGGTGCGGTGCTCGGCTACCTGGCCGCCGGCGCGGTGATCGGCCCTCACGTGCTCGGGCTCACGCCGGACATGAGCCAGGCCTCGCAGTTCTCCGAGCTCGGCGTTATCTTCCTCTTGTTCGTCATCGGCCTGGAGCTCTCGCCGCAGCGGCTGTGGGTGATGCGGCGCGCGGTATTCGGTGCGGGCACCGCGCAGGTCGCGGCGTCGGCACTGTTACTCGGCGGCGTCGCCTGGCTGGCGGGCGTGCAGCGCAACAGCGCGTTGATCGTCGGTCTGGGCCTCGCGCTGTCGTCGACCGCGCTCGGCCTGCAGATCCTGGCCGAACGCAAGGAGCTGGCGAGCCCGCTTGGCCGCCTCGCGTTCGCAATCCTGCTGTTCCAGGACCTGGCGGCGATTCCGATACTCGCCGTGATTCCCCTGCTCGGCACGCATGCGGCGGCCGCCTCGCCTACGGCCGAGGGCCTGACCGTGGTGAAAATGATCGCCGTGATTGCCGCGATCGTGGTCGGCGGCCGCTGGTTGCTGCGCCCGGTTTTCCGTACCGTTGCCGGCCTGCGCATACCCGAGGTCTTCACGGCGACGGCGTTGCTGGTCGTGCTCGGCGTCGCCTGGATCATGCAACAGGCCGGCATGCAGATGTCGCTCGGCGCATTCCTTGCCGGCCTGCTGCTGGCCGATTCCGAATACCGGCACGAGATCGAAGCGCAGATCGAACCATTCAAAGGCCTGCTGCTCGGCCTGTTTTTCCTCAGCGTCGGCGTGTCGCTGGACCTCGGTCTGATCCGGCGCGAACCGGTTCAGATCGCCACCATCGTGGCCGCCCTGCTGCTGCTCAAGTCGGCGGTCCTGCTCGCGGTGGGCAAGTTGTCGGGCAAGCTCGACCTGGACGGGGGCCTGCGCCTCGCCTCGATCCTGGCCGGCGGCGGCGAATTCGCCTTCGTCGTGTTCGATCTCGCCGCGCAGCACGGAGTGCTCATGACGGCGCAGCGCGACGCACTCGTCGTCGCCGTCACCTTGTCCATGGCGCTGACGCCGTTGTCGTTGATCGTGGTTTCGCGCTGGCCGGCCACGCGCAAGGATTCGGTAGCGCCGAATTTCGACACGATTCCCGACGAACATCCGCGCGTGATCATTGCCGGCTATGGTCGCATGGGCCAGATCGTCGCGCGCATCCTGCGCGCCCAGCGCATCGCGTTCACCGCGCTGGAAACCTCGGCCGAGCAGGTGGATTTCTCGCGCCGTTTCGGCGGCCACATCTATTTCGGCGATCCGGCCCGTCCCGAACTGCTGCGTGCGGCCGGCGCGGAAAAGGCCGAGATCTTCGTCCTCGCCACGGACGACCCCGAGGCGAACCTGCGCACTGCACGCATGGTCAAGCGCGCCTTTCCGCACCTGAAGATCGTTGCGCGCGCGCGCAACCGCCAGCACGCGTTCCGCCTGATGGACTTGAGCCTTGCCGACGAAAACATCGTGCGCGAAACGCTGTATTCGAGCATGGAGATGACGCGCCGCGTGCTGGTCGAGCTGGGATTCGATCCGGCGCTGGCCGCCGATCGCGTGGAGACATTCCGGCACCAGGACGCGAAAGTGCTCAAGACGCAATACCTGGTCTACGACGACGACGCCGCGCTGGTGCAGTCGACGAAAGACGCGCTGGACGACCTGGAGCGCCTGTTCGAGGCGGATCGCTCCAATGAGACGCCGGCCGCGCGGTAGCCGGCCGGACGCGATTCAGATTGCGTGGAGCCGGCTGCGCTCGTCGCCGAGTTCGGCGGCAACGTCGATGAAGCCAAGCAGATGCGCGACCTCGCGCGGCGTGCGTTCGAGCAGGTCGCGACGCGTGCGATCCGCCCCCGCGCCGAGCAGGGCGCGCGCCGGCAACAGCAGTCCATGCATCGCGCAGGCATGCAACGGGCCGACGCCGCGTTCGTCCTGCACGTCGATGCGCGCGCCGCGTTCGCACAGCAAGCCGAGCAGGCCGAGCAGCGCTTTCTGGTCGGCGCCGCTGCGCGGTTGTGCGCGCGCGCCGAGCAGGATCAGCAACGCAGTTTGTCCGTCGGCGTTGCGCGCATCGATCGGCGAGCCGGCATCCAGAAGATGTTCGATCACGCGCCGCGCTGCCTGCGCGTCGCCGCTGCCGAAGGCGAACTGGGCAGCCGCATGCAGGGCTCGCATGCCGTGGTCGTCGGCGGCATCGACCTGTGCACCGTGCGCGAGCAGGATGCCGACGCTTTCCGCGTCGCCGCGACCGGCCGCCGCCATCAGCGTCGTGCCGCCGCCGGCGAGGCGCTGGTCGACTTCGACCCCGCGCCCGAGCAATAGATCCATGACCGCCCATTGGCGCGCGGCAACCGCCGCGCTCAACGCCGTCGAGCCATCCCTGGCTGCATGCACCGGGTTCGCGCCGCGTTCGAGCAGCAGCGCCACCACATCCGCGCATCCGCGGCCGGCGGCGTGCAGGAGTGCACTCGCGCCATAGTCGTCGACTGCGTCCACCGGCAAGCCGAGTTCGAGCAGTTTGCCGACGGCTTCGGCATCGCCGGCGGACGCCGCCGTGATTACGTCGACGGTGCGCAAGGTCCGGCACGGCAGTTTCCAGCCAGGCCAATTCAGCCAGCGCTGAAGGCGTTCCTGTCCACGCGCCAAGGCCAGACCCAGTGGCGTTTCGTTATTGGCGGCGCGCACTTCCGGATCGGCGCCTGCACGCAGCAGCGACTTGATCAGTTCTTCGCGTACGGGCTCCGGTGCGGACAACGCGACAAACAGCGGCGTGCGTCCACGCCGATCGCGCACCCGCACATCGGCGCCGCGCCACAGCAGCGAATCGCACAACTGCAGCCATCCATTCGCCAGCGCCAGGGTCAAGGGCGTGCGTCCCTCGCCGTCGGCGCGAAGTGCCTCTGCCCCGCCTTCCAGCACACGCAGTGCGAACGCTTCCAACTCGGCCTGCGGGATATCGCCATTCATCGGGGCTACGCAAATCTGCATCATCGCGTCGCTACCGGACAATTGTGCTCCGGCATCGACGAGATCTCGCGCCGCCGCCAACGTGCATGGCAATTGCCGAAGAGCATGCTGCAACAAGCGCACGCCATCGAAGCTGGCATTCGCATCGAGTCCGTGATTGAGCAGCCAGCGGCGCGCCGCCGCATCCGGATGGGCGCCCAATTCGCCATAAAGCCGCGCCAACGTCTGCGCAGGCCATGTGCGAACGTCGCCGGCGTAGGTTTCCACGATCTGCCAATGGCCGAAGCGCAGCGCGTCAAGCAGGTGCCCGGCCGAAGCGTCGATGGCGTCGGCGGCCTTGTCCGCCTCCAGACGCGCGGGCCTCGGATATTCGGGATCGATCAGGGCGACGATGTTCCAGCGCCCGGCAGCGGCGGCGAAATCCACCGCGCGCCGTCCATCCCTGGCGACAAGCTGGCGCGAAATGCCGAAGCTGAGCAGGCGTTGCACGGTTTCCTCGCCTGCGCGAAGCGACTGTGCGGCGATGGTGAGCGCGCTGCGCCCGGCGTGGTCGACCGCGTCCGGCGGCGGCCGCAATGGAATCAGGACATCGAGAACGGCATGCGCGTCGGCGCGCGCCGCCTCCATCAGTGCGGTAGTGCCGTGGGCGTCCGCAGCGTCGACGCGAGCGCCGGCATCGAGCAGGACGCGAGCGATCGCCGCATGGCCGTGCAGCGCGGCGGCCATCAGGGCAGTGCGCTGCAAGGCGTCGCGCGCGTCCACCCGCGCCTTGCGCTTGAGCAGCAGTTTCACGCCTTCGGGATCGTCGTCGTCGATCGATGCCGCGGCGATCAGGGCTGGTTGCGCCTGACCGATTTCGGGTTTTGCGCCCTGTTCGAGCAGAAAGCGCGCCAGTTCCCAGTTTGCTGCTGCGCAGGCGAGGACGAGCGGCGTTTCGCCGGCGCGATTGATCGCATCGAGCTGGGCGCCGGCGTCGCACAGCAGCGCAGCAACGACCGGTTTCGCCGAGAGCGCGGCAAAATGCAGCGGCGTATTGCCGTCGGCATCGGCGCGATTCACGTCGGCGCCGTTGGTCAACAGCGTCATCACCGCCTCGGGGCGACCTTCGCGGCTGTCGCGGGTCGCCGCGATCAGCATGGGCAAACCGGCATGCACGCGTTGAAGATCGGCGCCTTTTGCGATGAAGCCGCGCAACAGTCGGATATCCGGATTGAGTGCAGCCAGGACCAGTGCACTGCGCTGGTCGCGGTCATCCGACGGCGGCGTACTGTTCGGATCCGCGCCATGTTCCAGCGCGGCCAGCGCGAGCTGGGTCTGGCCGGCGCGCACGCAGCGCAGCAGCATGGCATTCAGATCACCGGAGCCAAAATCCGCAAGCACCGGTTCGGCTGGCGGCGACACGTTTTCTGGCGTCGGTAATGCCGGCGCATCCACTAACGGCACGCGCTCTGCGCGCGATCGACGCAGATCAGTCACCAAGACGACGGCAGCACGCTGCACGACGATCCAGGTTAGCGGCAGCACGAGCACGACGCAGGTGACGAGCATGGCAGTTCGCGCGTTAGATGCAATCGGCACACCCAGTCCCGATGCCACCAGCGCGCCTTGCGTCAATGCAAACAGCGCGAGCGACGCAAGCAGTCCATGGCCGAAGAAAATCTCGTTGTCGCCGGTAAGTCTCCATGCCTGCGCCAATCTTTCCTGCAATCGCCGGCCGCGGCTGGCAGGCACACGCCGATATCGCACACCCATTCCGGCCAAGCCGAACGCAGGCCAGACGCGCCACAAAGCCAGCAAGGCGATCACGGCGGCGGCGGATATGCTCAGGGCGACGCCGAGCGAAGCATCGTTGCGCAGCCAATGCAGCGGATAGGCCACGAGCACGCTCCCGAGCGCGGTATAGGCAGCCAACATCGCGAGGTACACCGTTGCGTCGTGGAATTCCCGGCGCCAGCCGTCGACATGGCGCAAGCGGACGGCGCGGCTCGCGATCAACAGGCAGGCGCTGTCGGCAATCAGCAGGAAAAAAAGCGACGCGAAACGCGTCGTGAACGCTGCGGCCACGAATCCGGCGGCAGCGACGGCCAGGCAAACGAGAGTCGATCCCGCATGGTTCGCAAAAGGCAATCGTCGTTTCGGCATCTTGCAGAAGATTCACGGCCTGGCAGGCGCGAGTATATCCGGCCCATGCAAACAAAAACCC
>DASTAL010000402.1:0-5677 GCA_035712685.1 Rudaea sp.
CGTGCTCAAGTTCGGCGGCACCAGCGTGTCCACGCGGGAGCGCTGGGACAAGATCGCGGGCGTCGCACGCGGTTGGCGTGAGCGCGGCAGATGCGTGCTGATCGTGGTGTCCGCGCTGTCCGGAATCACCGACAAGCTCAAGGCGCTCGGTGAAGCGCAGGCCGACGCGGCCAGGCGCGACGCGATCTGCGACGAGATCCGCGCGCGCCATGAGGCAATGTTCGCCGAACTGGAATTGACCGATCGCGCCCCGCTGCAATACTGGTTCGAACGTCTCGACGCGCTGGCCGCGAACGTGCGCGCCGATGCCGGCGGACTGCCGTGGCAGGCCGAGGTGCTGGCGCTGGGCGAGCAGCTGTCCTCGACGCTGGGCGTGGCGTATCTGAATCGGCTTGGCATGCCGGCGCATTGGCTCGACGCGCGCCAGCATCTGCTCGCGCAGCCGATGCCGAACCAGAACGCGTGGGGACGTTATCTCTCGGCCTCGGTGCCGACGGCGCCGGACGCGGCATTCGCGCACGGCCTCGCCGTGCACGGATCGTTGTTCATCACGCAGGGATTCATGGCGCGCAATCCGCAGGGCGAAACGGTGATCCTCGGTCGCGGCGGCTCGGATACTTCGGCAAGCTACTTCGGCGCCTTGCTCAAATGTGAAAAAGTGGAAATATGGACAGACGTGGCCGGCATGTTCAGCGCGAATCCGCGCCAGGTGCCGAACGCGCGCCTGCTCTCCCGGCTCGACTACGAGGAAGCGCAGGAGATCGCCACCACCGGCGCCAAGGTGCTGCATCCGCGTTGCATCAACCCGGTGCGCGAAGCGCGAGTGCCGCTCGCGATCAAGGACACGAATTTCCCGGAGCTCGCCGGCACGCAGATCGGCGCGGCCGCGGCGGACGCGGCGCCCAGCGTCAAGGCAATCAGCTCGCGCGGCGGCATCACACTGATCGCGATGGAATCCATCGGCATGTGGCAACAGGTCGGCTTCCTCGCCGACGTGTTCGAGCATTTCAAGCGCCACGGCCTGTCGGTGGACCTGGTCGGCACTTCGGAAACCAACGTCACCGTGTCGCTCGATCCGACCGAGAACCTGGTCAATTCCGACGTGCTTTCCGCGCTGTGCGCGGACTTGGCGAAAGTCTGCCGGGTCAAGGTGATCGCGCCGTGCGCGGCGATCACGCTGGTCGGGCGCGGCATGCGCTCGATGCTGCACAAGCTCTCCGGCGTGCTGGCCGAATTCGGTTCGCAGCGCGTGCACCTGATTTCGCAATCCTCGAACAATCTCAACCTCACCTTCGTCGTCGACGAAGACCTCGCCGCCGACATGGTGCCGGCCCTGCACGCGCTGCTGATCAAGGCCGAGGCGATGCGCGTGGAGGATCGATCGATCTTCGGCCCGAGCTGGCGCGAGTTGTACCAAAAGGAAGGTGGTGCGCAGACTGCACCATGGTGGCGCACGCGCCGTGCCGAGTTGCTGGAATTGGCCCACGCGCAATCGCCGCGCTACGCCTACGATCGGGCGACGGTGCGCGAACGTGCGCGGGCGCTGCGCGCGGGAGTGCCGTGCGTGGATCGCTGGTTCTATGCGATCAAGGCCAATGCGCACCCGGACCTGCTGCGCGAAATCGCGGCGCAGGGCTTCGGCCTGGAGTGCGTGTCGCCGGGCGAGCTCGATCGGGCCGTAGGAATATCCGGCGCCGCATTGCTGTTCACGCCGAATTTCGCGCCGCGTGCCGAATACGCCGCGGCGCTGACTGGCGGCGTGCCCGTGACGCTCGATAATCTGCATCCGCTCGAACACTGGGGCGCGGATTTTTCGAACCATGAAATTTTCCTGCGCCTCGACCTTGGTACCGGCCGTGGCCACCACGACAAGGTCAAGACCGGCGGCGTCAAATCCAAGTTCGGCCTCGCCCTGGACGAACTCGACGAATTCCAGCGTCTTGCCGCAAAGCACGGCGTACGCATCGCCGGGCTGCATGCGCACCTGGGCTCGGGGATTCTTGATGCCACGCATTGGCGTGATGTCTACGTGCAGCTTGCCAGTCTGGCCGAAAAAATCGGCAGTGTGCACGTGCTCAACATCGGCGGCGGCCTCGGCGTGCCGTCGCGCGTCGACGAGTCGCCGCTCGATCTGACCGCCCTCGGCGCGGCACTGGCGGAAGTGAAGGCCGCCTATCCGCAATTCGAGCTGTGGGCCGAACCCGGACGCTATCTCGTCGCCGAAGCGGGCGTTCTGCTCGCGCGCGTGACGCAGACCAAACGCAAGGGCGAAGTGCGCTACGTCGGTTGCGACGCGGGCATGAACTCGCTGATCCGTCCGGCCTTGTACGAGGCTTATCACGAGATCGTGAATCTCTCGCGCCTCGACGAGCCGGCGACGGAACTGGTACAGATCGTCGGCCCGATCTGCGAATCCGGCGACGTGCTCGGCAGCAATCGCCGCCTGCCGCCGACGCGCGAAGGCGACGTGCTGCTCATCGCGCAGGCTGGCGCCTACGGCGCGGTGATGGCTTCGCATTACAACTTGCGCGAGCCGGCAAGCGAGGTGGTGCTGTGACTGCTTCCGCATCGATTCGATCGGTCGACCCGCGCCAAGCCCAGACCTTCCGCTTCGTGCGTTGCACGTATGCGAATGGCGAGGCGCAACTCGTCTACGCGTTCGACGATGGCATGGAGCTGATCGAACGCATCGGGTTTCCGGATGCGTCGGTGGTGCCGGCAGAGCGCGAAGCGGCGTTCATGGCTGCGCTGCGCCTGCTGCACCTGATCGCGGGCGTGAGTTATTTCAAGGCCGGCGTACCGAATGAAATCGTGGTCGAAGGCGAACCGCTGGATGCGGCGACGGCGGAGTTTCTCGATCAGGTTTATCTGCACGGCCTCGCCGAATTCGCCTACCAGAACAAGTTGGATCTGCGCGGCAGGATTCGTTTTCCCCACGGCAAGCCGGCGCACGCACCTGCGGCGGCATTGGATCTGCAGCGCCGGACCCTGGTGCCCATCGGTGGCGGCAAGGATTCGCTCGTCAGCGTCGAAATGCTCAAGCACCTCGGCGAGCCGGCCACGGCGGTATGGGTCGGTGAGTCCGCGCTGATCGCCGCCTGCGCACAGCGTACCGGGTTGCCGATGCTGAACATCACGCGCCGGCTCGCGCCGGAACTGTTCGAGTACAACCGTCTGGGCGCGTACAACGGACATATTCCGGTCACCGCGATCAATTCGGCGATCCTGGTCTGCGCGGCGATCCTGTACGGTTTCGACGCGATCGCGTTCTCGAACGAGCGCTCAGCCTCGGAAGCCACGCTCGAATACGACGGCCAGCCGGTCAACCACCAGTGGAGCAAGTCCCTGGATTTCGAGCGCGCCTTGCGCGAGCACACGGCCTCGCATATCGCCGCGAACCTCGATTATTTCTCGCTGCTGCGGCCATGGTCGGAACTCGCCGTCGCACGCGCGTTCGCGCGCGAGTCGCGCTACGACGACGTGTTTTCCAGCTGCAACCGCAACTTCCGCATCCGCGGCGAGCGTCCGGCCGACCGCTGGTGCGGACAATGTCCGAAATGCCATTTCGTCTTCCTCGCACTCGCGCCGTTCGTGGCCAAGCCGCGCCTGCTCGGTATCTTCGGCCGCAACCTGCTCGACGATGCGGCGCTCGCTCCCGGATTCGACGCACTGCTCGAATTCCACGACCACAAACCGTTCGAGTGCGTAGGTGAGGGCCGCGAATCGCGTGCCGCGATGCACGCGCTGACGCAGCGACCGGAATGGCGCGAGGATGCGCTGGTCGCACGCTTCGCGGAGGAGATCGCGCCTCGACTCGAAGCGCGAGAACTCGCGCTGGCGCCGCTGCTGACGCCATCTGCCGAACACTTCCTGCCACTGCGTTTGCAACATCTGCTGCATGAAACTGGCTGACCTCGAACACGCGCGCGTCGCGGTCTGGGGCTATGGCCGCGAGGGCCGCGCCGCGCTGGCGGTTTTGCGCAGGCGTTTCCCGCAAAAGACATTGACGCTGTTCTGCAGCGAACAGGAAGCGGACGCCGCGCGCGTCGAAGGCGCGAATGTCGAATCCGTGCCGCCCGATGCAATCGCGCTTGCGCGCTTCAACGTCGTCATCAAATCCCCCGGCATCAGTCCGTACAAGTCGCCAATCCCCGAAGCGATGGCGAACGGTGTGCGTTTCACCTCGGGCACGGCGTTGTGGTTCGCGGAAAATCCCCATGCGCGCGTGATCGGCGTCACCGGCACCAAGGGCAAGAGCACCACGAGCGCGCTGACCGCGCATCTGGCGCGTGCGCTGGGTGTGCGCACGGCGCTGGCCGGAAATATCGGCATGCCGCTGCTGGACCTGCTGGGGCAGCAGGCGGACTTGTGGGTGGTCGAGTTGTCGAGTTTCCAGACCGGCGATGCGGGGCCGCTCGACGTTGGCGTGATCACGAACCTGTACGAGGAACATCTCGACTGGCATGGCACGCGCGAGCGCTACTTCGCCGACAAGCTCAAACTCGCGGATGCGGCGCGCAGGTTGGTCGTGAACGCGCAGCAGCCGGATTTGCTCGCGCGCACCGCGGCGCATGCGCAGCGCACGACATTCGGCGACCGGGCCGGCTGGCATGTACGCGACGGCGCGATCCGGCACGCAAGCAGGATCGTTCTGCCAGTGGCCGGGATACCGTTGCCGGGAGAGCACAATGCGCTGAATGTTTGCGCTGCGCTCGCGGCGATTGAAGGTGTCGGGCTGGACGCCATCGCCGCAGCGGGACATGTCGCCGGCTTCAAACCGTTGCCGCACCGGTTGCAAGCGTTGGGCGAGCGCGACGGCGTGACGTTCATCAACGACAGCATCTCGACCACGCCGCTTGCGACGATCGAGGCGCTGCGCAGCCTGCAAGGCCGGCCGGTCACGGTGTTTGTCGGCGGGTTCGACCGTGGCGTGGACTGGAATCCATTCATGGAATATGTGGCCAGGCATCCGCCGCGCGGAATCGTCACGATGGGAGCGAACGGGCCGCGCATCGCCGCTTCGCTGGCATTGAGAGGCTGTGCTTTGAAGCAAGCGGCAAGCCTGGCTGAAGCCGTGGACGTCGCGCGGAAGCTGACACCGGCAGGAGGGACCATTTTGCTTTCGCCCGGTGCGCCGAGTTTCGACCAGTTCAGGGATTACGCCGAGCGCGGGCGCGAATTCGCGCGTCTGGCGGGATTCGATCCGGCGGCAATCGCCAGCATCGAGGGGTTGGGAATCGCATGAGCGGATTCATCCGGGTCTGGGACTTGCCCACGCGTGCGTTCCACTGGACGCTCGCCGTGCTGGTTGCGCTGCAATACGCGACCGGCGAATTCCATTTCCTCGACATGGGCTGGCATTTCCGGTTCGGCTACGCCACGCTCGCGCTGATCGCGTTCCGCGTGCTGTGGGGATTCTTTGGTTCGCAGACGAGCCGATTCTCGGATTTCCTGCGTGGACCGGCGGCGGTGTGGCGCTACATCCGCTCGCTGTCTTCAGCGAACCCGCCGCTGCGCCCGGGCCACAACGCACTGAGTGGTTGGTCGGTGATTGCCTTGCTCGCGAGCGTGTCCGTGCAGGCGGTCAGCGGGCTGTTCGCCAGCGACGGGATCGACACCGACGGCCCATTCGCCGCGCATGTTTCCGATGTCACCGTGAAGCTGATGAAGCGCGTGC
>DASTAL010000403.1:0-4801 GCA_035712685.1 Rudaea sp.
CCCGCTGACGAACGGCCTGGATGGCGTCGACTTGATCAAGAGCCACCAGCTGCCGGGCGGACAAGAAGACGTCGTTTACCTGGTGCGCGACGGAAGAAACGCCACCCTCTCCTTTCTCTACATGAAATTCCTGTTCGGGAATCATCGGTTTTCCGAACTGCGGGAATTGCGCGACGCGTTGCAGTACATCGATGTAGACGAAGGCTCCTGGGCACGCCATGTGAGGGCAGGCCTGGCACTGAGCAACGAGCGGCGCGCACTGTTCCTGAAATACGAAGACCTCACCCGGCGACCGGAATGGTTCCTGCAGCAGTTGCTGGAATTCGTCGGTACGCCGGTGCCGCCTTCCCTGCTCGACCAATGCGTGCGCCTGGAAAAACAATCCGATGCCTACAGGAGGAATCCGTACAACGGCTATATGTTCCGGCCGCCGCCAGGCTCCATCTACGACCTGCTCATGCGCCACCGCACCGGGGATTACTGGCGCTATCTGTTCGATGCGGCTTCAAAACGCTATTTCCACGATCGGGGCGGGACGCCATTCCTGCTGCACTTCGGCTACGAAGAATCCTCCGACTGGTGGAAACGACCCTCATTGCCGAGATGACCCGCGCCCGGAGCTCCACGCTCCAACGATCCTTTTTCGCACGATCGCTTATGATGCCGGCATGCGCGTTGTCGCCATCGTCACCCTGCTGCTCACCGCCGCACTCGCGCACGCGGATTCGCCCGCCGGGCTGTGGCAAACCTTCGACGACGACACGCACGCGCCCAAGGCGCTGGTGCGGATCGAGGATCACGCCGGCATTATTTCTGGCCGCATCGTCAAGCTGTTCCTGGCGCCCGGCGACGATCCGAATCCACATTGCGCGGATTGCCGCGGCGAACGTCGCGACCAGCCGGTACTCGGCATGGGCATCCTGTGGAATTTCCGCCGCGACGGCGACCATTGGGACGGCGGCGAAGTGCTGGACCCGGAAAGCGGCGACGTCTACCGCGCAACCCTGCGCTTGCGCGACGACGCCACGCTCGTCGTGCACGGCTACATCGGCATCCCCCTGCTCGGGCGCAGCCAGGTCTGGACGCGCGTCGCGGATTGAAAGGTTTCGGCGAGCGGCCGCCGGTGACTTCCAGTATGATTGCGCGCCCGAAAAACACTCGGTATCGGCGCACGCACGGGAACAGCCATGATCACGCGAAACATTCTTGTTGCCGTCCTGCTCGCGGCGCTGCCGCTGGGCGATGTGTTCGCGACGACATGGACCGTCACCGGAACCGGCGACAGCGCTTCCGCCTGCACGGGCAATAGCTGCCCGACCTTGCGCGACGCATTCAATGCCGCCGGGAACGGCGACACGATCACGTTCGCAAACGCCATCAACGGCAGCACGATCGTGCTGACCCAGTCCAGCAACGACACATCGGTGGGCAGCACCGAATTCGGCCCGTCCGCGTTCTTCCTGCTCAATCGTCCCGCGCTGACCATCGATGGCAGCGGCCATGGCATCACGATCGCACGCGACCCGGCAGCGCCGGCGTTCCGGCTCTTCGATATCGACGCGAACAGCGCACTGACGCTCAAGGGGCTGACTTTGCGCAATGGCCTGGCCCGCGGCGGCAGCTCTTTCGCCGGCGGTGGCGCGCTCGGTGCCGGCGGCGCCGTCTTCAACCAGGGCCGGCTGGTGATGCAAAACTGCACGCTGGCGCAAAATGCGGCGCAAGGCGGCAGCGGCGGCGCAGGCGCGAGTTCGGCTTCCGGCGGCGCGGGGGTCGGCGCTGACGCTGTCGACGTGAATGGCGGCGGCCCGAACGGCGCCGCGGCGGGAGCACCTCCGCGCAACGCGGGTTTCGGCGGCGGCGGCGGCACTGCGCAGGGCACGAACGAAGCCGGCGGCAACGGCGGTTTCGGTGGCGGCGGTGGCAAAGGCAGCGGTGACAGCTCTGGACTCGGCGGCGGTGGTACTGGCGGCTTCGGCGCGGGCGGAGGCGGCAACGCCTACGTCATGGGCATTGGCGGTTTCGGCGGCGGCCAGTCCGGCGGCGACATGGATCATCTGCCCGCCGGCGGCGGCGGTGCCGGCATGGGTGGAGCGATCTTCAACGACGCTGGCAGCGCGACCCTGACCAACGTGACGATCTACAAGAATTCCGCGAGTGGTGGCAACACGGCCTACGCAAGCCTGGCCGGCGGACCCGGCGGCAACGGTTCGGGCTATGGCGGCGCGATCTTCAACTATGCGGGTTCGCTGAGTTTGAACTTCGCCACGCTCAGTGCCAACAGCACCGCCACCGGCAGTGGCGGCGTCGGTGGCGTTGCCGATGGCGGCGCGATCTACAGCTATGGCGATTCGAACTGTGGCCTCAACGACGGCAACACCTGCTCCGGAGGCGCCGCGACGCTGGTGTTGCTCAACAGCATTGCCGCGCGCAGCGCCGGCGCCGCGAACGACATCGTCGTGAACGGCGCGGATGGACCGTCCAGTGTCGATGCCGCGAGCGCAGGCAATCTCGTCATGGCATCGTCGGGCGTTCCGGGTACGGCCATCGTCACGAATGCCGATCCGAAGTTGGGATCGCCCGGCCCATACGCACCCACGGGCGCACCGGCGACGCTGCCGATTCCGTCGACAAGCCCCGCGTACAACGCGGCGGCATCGTGCACCGACGACCAGGGCGCCACGGTCGCCATCGACGAACGCGGCATCGCGCGGCCACAAGCCGGGCCTTGCGACATCGGCGCCTACGAGTACGACGGCGATTACATTTTCGCGAACGGGTTCGATTGATCCGTCGGCAACGCGGTTTGAACGCGTGCTAGTCTGCGCCCTTCGAAAACCAGGGGAGCGCCAATGACCGCCAAGAAATCGCTGGGTCTGCTCGACCTGGTACTGTTCAACACCGTGGCCATCGTCGGCCTGCGCTGGGTCGCGCTGGCCGGGCATTCCGGGCCCTCCTCGCTGACGCTGTGGCTACTCGCCGCGCTGGCGTTTTTCATCCCGCAGGGTCTGTGCGTGATGACGCTGTCCTCGGCGCTGCCCAAGGACGGCGGTCTGTACGTGTGGATCAGCGAGGCGTTCGGCGAGCGCCAGGGCTTCATCGCCGGCTGGCTGTACTGGGCTTCGAACATCTTGTACTTCCCGACCCTGTGCCTGAGCACGGCGGTGTTCGGGCTGTACATTTTCAACGACCAGTTCGCGGGACTCGAACATTCCCAGACCTTCGCCGCGGGCGCGTCCCTGATCCTGCTCGGCGTGGCGCTGGGATTCAACATCGTCGGCACCGGCACCGGCCGCTGGCTGCAGAACCTGGGCGGACTCGCGCAATGGCTGCCCTCGCTGGTACTGATCGGCGTTGGCCTGGTCGCGCTCGTCGCCGACGGCTCGGCTACGGCCATGCCGGCGTCTGCGCTCGTGCCGACGTTCTCGAATCTCGACACCATCATCTTCTTCTCGCAGATCTGCTTCGCCTTCGCCGGGTTGGAACTCGCGCCCGTGCTCGCCGGCGAAATCCGCGAACCGCGGCGCACGATCCCGCGCGCGCTGCTGCTTTCCGGCTTCGTCATCGCCGGCATCTACCTGCTCAACACGCTGGCCCTGATGTGGGCGCTGCCGTCGGAAAAAATCTCCATGATCGCCGGCGTGAACCAGGCCATCGCGCAAGCCGGCGCCGCGCACGGCATGGCCTGGCTCGGCCCGCCGGTGGCGCTGCTGATGACGCTCGCCGGCATCGGCGGACTCGGCGCGTGGCTGATCGGCTCGGCGCGGCTGCTGTTCGTCGGCGGCATGGACCACCTGCTGCCGCCGGCCTTCGCGCGCGTGCATCCGCGCTGGAACACGCCCTACATCGCGCTGCTGGTACAAGCGGGACTCGCCGCGGTCTTCATCCTCGCCGCGACGCAGGGCAGCAGCGTGCATACGGCCTACCTGATCCTGGTCGACGCCACCGCGATTCTGACGTTCATCGTCTACCTGTACATGTTCGCCGCTGCGATCAAGCTGCGCCGGCGCATCGCGCAGATGCCCGAAGCGATCGCCGTTCCCGGCGGCGCGCTGGGAAGCGTGCTCGCCAACGGCATCGGCTTTCTCACCACCGTCGGCGCGATCGCGCTGGCGCTTGTGCCGCCATCGGACACGAACGAGAAAATCGATTTTTTGCTCAAGGTGATCGGCGGGACCGCCGGCTTTTTGATTGCCGGGTTGATCCTGTACTGGCTGGCGAAGCGCCGCGCCATGCGATAATTGCAGGATGACCCAGCGCGAAATCCTCGTCACCTCCGCCCTGCCCTACGCGAACGGCCAGATCCACCTTGGCCACATGCTCGAGCACATCCAGTCCGACATCTGGGTGCGCGCGATGCGCATGGCCGGGCACACCGTCCACTTCGTCTGCGCCGACGACGCGCACGGCAGTGCGATCATGCTGCGCGCGGAGAAGGAAGGCATCACACCCGAGGCGCTCATCGAGGGCGTGTGGAAGCGGCACACGGCCGACCTGCGCGATTTCGGCGTCGCCTACGATCATTACTCGTCCACGCACACGCCCGCGAACCGTGAACTGACTGCGCGCATCTGGAACGCGCTCAAGGCGGGCGGCCACACCGAATCGCGGCCGGTGAAGCAGCTGTACGATCCGGTCAAGGCGATGTTCCTGCCCGACCGCTACATCAAGGGCGAATGCCCGAAGTGCCACAGCAAGGACCAATACGGCGATGGCTGCGAGGTCTGCGGAACGGCGTACACGCCGGCGGATTTGATCAACCCGTACTCGGTCGTGTCGGGCGCGACGCCGGAATTGAAGGAAT
>DASTAL010000404.1:0-13137 GCA_035712685.1 Rudaea sp.
CCAGCGCCAGTAGCCGGGAATCCAGACGTAACCCGGCCGCACGCCGACGCGCTCGACACGTAGCGCGGGCGGCGCATGCAGCGGCGCCGCGATCGTGACGCCGACGACCACGCGTGCCGAGGCCGGCGGCGCGAACGCGGCGCTCATCCCGGCGACGGCCAAAGCCGCGGATAAAGCCATCTTGCGCATCAACATGACTGCTCTCCCTTTGCACGAGCCGCGATTGCGGCGGTTGCGATTTAGAACGCCGCGATGCACGGTTTGTTTACGCGCACCGTCACCGCGTTCAGCCGGCGTTTTTCGATCACGGCTTGCCGACGCAGTGAAAACCCGGCATCGTGCGTGTTTTCAAACGCACGTTCGACGCCATGACCGACGCGGCCGCCACGCCCTATCCGCACCTGTTCGCCCCGCTCGATCTCGGCTTCGCGACACTTCCGAACCGGGTGCTGATGGGTTCGATGCACACGGGCCTGGAAGACCACGCGCGCGACTTCGGCAAGCTCGCCGCCTACTTCGCCGCGCGCGCGCGCGGCGGCGTCGGACTCATGGTCACCGGCGGCTTTTCGCCGAACATCGCCGGTTGGCTCAAACCCTTTGCGAGCCGTCTGTCGATGCCGTGGCATGTCGGACCGCATCGGCAAGTCACGCGCGCGGTGCACGCCGAAGGCGGGCGCATCTGCCTGCAGATCCTGCACGCCGGCCGCTACGGCTACCAGCCGCTGTCGGTCGCACCGTCGAAAATCAAGTCGCCGATCACGCCATTTACGCCGCGCGCGCTTTCCGCCGGCGGCGTAGAGCGCACGATCCGTGATTTCGTGCGTTGCGCGCAACTCGCGCGTGAGGCCGGCTACGACGGCGTCGAGATCATGGGCAGCGAGGGCTACCTGATCAATGAATTCCTCGCGGAGCGCACGAACCAGCGCAGCGATGACTGGGGCGGCAGCGTGGAGAATCGCCAACGCTTCCCCATCGAAATCGTGCGCCGCACACGCGCGGCGGTCGGTCGCGATTTCATCATCGTTTACCGGCTGTCCATGCTCGATCTCGTCGACAACGCGCAGCGCTGGGGCGAAATCGTGCAACTGGCCAAGGCCGTCGAGGCCGCCGGCGCGACCCTGATCAACACCGGCATCGGCTGGCACGAGGCGCGCGTGCCGACCATCGTGACCAGCGTGCCGCGCGCGGCGTTCACCTGGGTCACGCGGAAAATGAAGGAACACGTGCGCATTCCGTTGATCACGACGAATCGCATCAACATGCCGGAAGTCGCGGAGGACGTGCTCGCGCGCGGCGACGCGGACATGGTGTCGATGGCACGGCCGCTGCTGGCGGATCCCGCCTGGGCGAACAAGGCGCGCAGCGGACGCACCGCGCTGATCAATCCCTGCATCGCCTGCAACCAGGCGTGCCTGGACCATGTGTTCGAAAACAAGCGCGCCTCGTGCCTGATGAATCCCCGCGCCTGTTTCGAGACCGAATTGGTGGACGCACCGGTCGCCGGCAAGAAACGCTTCGCCGTGGTCGGCGCCGGTCCCGCAGGCCTGTCATGCGCGACGACACTGGCGCAACGCGGCCATGCGGTGACCTTGTTCGAGCAGGCGCGGGAAATCGGCGGCCAATTCAATCTGGCCAAGCGCATTCCCGGCAAGGAGGAGTTCGTCGAGCCGATCCGCTACTGGGGTAATCTGCTCGTGGAAACCGGCGTCGAGGTTCGCCTCAACACCACCGCGACCATCGAAGCGCTGCGCGGATTCGATGCCGTGGTCCTCGCCACCGGCGTCACGCCGCGCGGTGTGAAAATCCCCGGACAGGATCATCCGATGGTGCTCGGCTACCGCGACGTTGTCGCCGACGGCAAGCCGGTCGGCCGGCGCGTCGCCATCGTCGGCGCCGGCGGCATCGGTTTCGACGTGGCGGAATTCCTGACCCAGCAGGCACCCTCGTCGACCACCGACATCGCGCGTTGGTCGCACGAATGGGGCGTCGATCAAAAGTATACGCATGCCGGCGGCCTGGCCAAGCCCGCGCCGGAACCATCCGGCCGCGAAGTCTGGCTGCTGCAGCGCACGTCCGGTGCGCCGGGCAAGCGCCTGAACAAGACCACCGGCTGGGTGCACCGCGCCGCGCTGAGGATGAAGGGCGTGAAGATGCTTGGTGGCGTCAATTACGAGCGCATCGACGACACCGGCCTGCACGTCACGATCGACGGCAAGCCGCAAACCCTGGCCGTGGACAACGTCATCGTCTGCGCCGGCCAGGAGCCCCGCCGCGACCTGTACGATGGGCTCACTGCAGCCGGCATCGCCGTGCACCTGATCGGCGGCGCGGATGTCGCCGCCGAGCTCGACGCCAAGCGCGCGATTGCGCAAGGTACGCGGCTCGCCGCGCAGCTCTGAAGGAATCGTGACGATGGACGCATTCAGTTATCTGTCGGTACTGCTGTCGATCATCGTCGGCCTTGCGATCACGCAGATTCTCGCCGGCTTCCGCGGCATCATGTTGTGGCGCTCACGCGTACGCATGTTTTGGCCGGCGCCGCTGTGGGCCGGGACCCTGCTGCTGATCAATGTGCAAAGCTGGTGGGCGATGTTCAGCCTGCGTGAGGTAACGACCTGGACATTCGCCGGGTTCGCCGTGGTGCTGGCGCAGGCCATCGCGCAATACCTGTTGGCGGCCATCGTGTTGCCGGATTTTTCCGCCGATCACACAACCGACTTGCGCGAGCACTACTGGTCGCACACGCGCTGGTTCTTTGGCCTGTTCGTGCTGGTTTTGCTTTTCAGCCTGGCAAAGGACCCGGTGGTGTATGGGCACTCGCCCGAGCGCGAGAACCTAGCGTTTCACATCGGCTTCATCGCGCTGTCGGTCATCGCGTTGTCAACGCGCCGCGACGGTTTTCACAAGTTTCTCGCACTGCTCGGCATGGGCGTGTTCTGCGCCTACGTAATTGCGCTGTTCACGCAACTGCACTGAGCTGAAATCAACGCTTTTCCAACGGCACGAATTTCAGGTTTTCCGGCCCGGTGTAATTGGCGCTGGGGCGGATGATCTTGCCGTCCATGCGCTGTTCGATCACATGCGCGCTCCAACCCGAGGTGCGCGAAATCACGAACAGCGGCGTGAACATCGCGGTCGGCACGCCCATCATGTGGTAACTCACCGCGCTGAACCAATCGAGGTTCGGGAACATCTTCTTGATGTCCCACATGACGCTTTCCAGGCGCGCGGCGATGTCGAACATCGTCATGTTGTGCTGCGCGGCGGACAGCTCACGCGCGACTTCCTTGATGACCTTGTTGCGTGGATCGCCGGTGGTGTAGACCGGATGGCCGAAGCCTATCACGACTTCCTTGCGCTCGACGCGCGCGCGGATGTCGGCTTCCGCTTCGTCCGGAGTGTCATAGCGTTTCTGGATTTCGAACGCGACCTCGTTCGCGCCGCCGTGCTTGGGTCCGCGCAGCGCGCCGATCGCGCCAGTGATGCACGAGTACATGTCCGAACCGGTGCCGGCGATGACGCGCGCAGTGAATGTGCTCGCATTGAATTCGTGCTCGGCATACAGGATCAAGGACGTGTGCATCGCACGCACCCACAGATCGCCGGGCTTCTTGCCATGCAACAGATGCAGGAAATGTCCGCCGATGGAATCGTCGTCTGTCTCCACGTCGATGCGCTTGCCGTTCACGGCGAAGTGATACCAATACAACAGCATCGATCCCAGCGAAGCCATGAGGCGATCCGCGATGTCGCGCGCGCCCGGATGGTTGTGGTCGTCCTTTTCCGGCAAGGCGCAGCCGAGCGCGGAAACGCCGGTGCGCATGACGTCCATCGGGTGCGCGGACGCCGGAATTTGTTCCAACGCGGCTTTCACGGACGCCGGAATGCCGCGAAGGGATTTCAGCTTCGTCTTGTACGCGGCGAGTTCCGCCTTGGCCGGCAGCTTGCCATGCACGAGCAGGTGCGCGATTTCCTCGAACTCGCTGGTCGTGGCGAAATCCAGGATGTCGTAGCCGCGGTAATGCAGATCGTTGCCGGTGCGGCCGACCGTGCACAGCGCGGTGTTGCCGGCGGCGACACCGGACAGGGCGACGGATTTCTTCGGTTTGAACGGGATGGCGGCTTCGCTCACGGGTTTCTCCTGATTCATTTCTTCGTCGCAAACAATTCGTCGAGCTTGTCTTCGTAGGCGTGATAGCCGAGGAAATCGTAGAGCTCCTCGCGCGTCTGCATCGTCGGCACGACGGATTTCTGCGTGCCTTCGCGGCGCGTGACCTCATAGAAATTCAGCGCCGCCTTGTTCATGGCGCGATAGGCGCCGCAACAATACAGCGCGATGTCCACGCCAGCGCTGCGCAATTCGTCGACGGTGAAAAACGGCGTCGAACCGAACTCAGTGAGGTTGGCCAGGATCGGCACCTTCACCGCCGCCTTGAACTTGCGATAGTCGTCCAGCGTTTTCATTGCCTCGGGAAAGATCATGTCGGCGCCGGCTTCGACATAAGCGACGGCACGCTCGATCGCGGCGTCGATGCCTTCGACTGCAGCCGCGTCGGTGCGCGCCATCAGCACGAAATCCCGGTCGGTCTTGGCATCGACGGCCGCCTTCACGCGGTCGACCATCTCCTCCTTCGGCACCACTTCCTTGCCGGGGCGATGGCCGCAGCGCTTCTGTCCGACCTGATCTTCCATGTGCACCGCGGCGACGCCGATGCGCTCGAAATTGCGGATCGTGCGCCCGATATTGAATGCGCCGCCCCAGCCGGTGTCGATGTCCACGAGCAGCGGCATCTGCGTCGCCTCGACAATGCGGCGCGCGTCGGTGAGCACATCCTCCATCGTCGAGATGCCGAGATCCGGCATGCCCAGCGAATTCGCGGCTACGCCGCCACCGGACAGATACAGCGCCTTGTAACCGACGCGCTTGGCCATGAGTCCGGCGTACGCAGTAATGGTGCCGACCACTTGCAGAGGAGATTCGGCGGCCAGCGCGGCGCGGAAACGTGCCCCACTGGAAGCTGGCGCGCCTGCGGATGGGGACTGGCTCATGCGGCCTCGATTCACGTAGCTTGGTCAAACCGTCATTTTAGCCGATCTGCCGCCAGTGCGTGTTTGGCAACCAGCCGTACCCATCGCTAGCCGGATGTGTCGTGCGCCTTGTCGTCGAATCGCGCCATGACCCGCGCGTAGCGCGGCAATTTGCGCAGCGCATCGAGATCGGAATCCTTTTCGATCCATTCGCGGAATCCGCCACCGCTCGCCAGCGCACGCGCCAGCAAATCGAGGGCACGCTCGTTGTCGCCCATGCGCGTGAATGTGCACGCGGCGTTGTACAAGGTCCCGAAGTCGTCCGGCTGCAGGCGCAGCGCGGCCTCGAGATTTTTGCGCCCGCCATCGACGTCGCCGAGGCGCACCTGCAAGCCAGCGGCAAGATACAAGGCGCGGCCATTCTCCGGATCGGCCGCGATTTCGGCCAGCGCAATCGGCAGTGCCAAACGGGCCAGCGCGTCGCCATGCGCCATGTCGCCAACGGAATCGGCGGCGTTGGTGGCCAGCACGAGCGCCTGGAACTCATCCGGCCGTGCGCGATGCGCCGCCTCGAATTGCGCGATCGCACGCGCGTAGCTGCCCTGCGCGAAATCGTGGCGCCCGAAATAATAGTGCGCCTCGTAAAGGCCGGGATTGAGCTCGATCGCCCGCTCGAATGCCGCGACCGCGCCCGCGTTGTCGCCCGCCAGCGACAGCGTATTGGCCCGCGCGACATGCGCTTCGGCCATGTCCGGGGCCAGTTCCAGCGCGCGCTTGGCGGCATTGATCGCCTCGTCGAGCACGTCTTCGGGCTTCAAGATCCGCCAGATCAGCAATTGCGCCAACAGATCGGCCAATCCCGCATGGGCTTGCGCGTAGCCGGGATCGAGCGCGATGGCGCGGCGGAACATTTCCGGCGCCTTGGTCCACTCGTCGCTGCTCTTGACCGACGCAATCTGCCGCCCACGCAGGTAAAACTCGTAGGCGCGCATGTCGGTCGGCGGGCAACGGCAGATGTCCAGCGTCTGGCCCTTGATCGAAATTCGGAAAACGTTCGCCACGCTGCGCGCGATTTCTTCCTGGATCGCGAAAATGTCGCGCAACTGACGATCGAAACTCTCCGTCCACAGGTGATAGCCGCTGCCGGCATCGATCAACTGCGCGGTGATGCGCACGCGATCGCCGGACTTGCGCACGCTGCCCTCCATGATCGCGCCCACGCGCAGCGCCTTGCCGATCTCGCGCACGTCCTCCGCACTGCCACGGAAGCGGAACGACGAGGTCCGCGACGCGACGCGCAATCCGTCAACCGACGCGAGCGCGTTGAGGATTTCCTCTGCCAGCCCGCTGCAAAAATAGTCCTGGTCCTTCGCCTCGCTCAGATCGGCGAATGGCAGGACTGCCACCGAGGCATCAGTCGCCTTGGGCACGGGCTCGGGGTTCGCCGCGGCGATCGTGGCCAAGGGAGCGGTGCGCTCGATGCCGCGCGGGCCGATGTCGTACACCCATGCCAGCACGCAAGTCAGCACGAAACCAATCGCGAGCAGCACCAGCAACAAACGCATCGACCACGATGGCAAACCGAGCGGCTCGAACACGGCACTGCCGAACTGGATCAGTATCCAGGCCGCGACCACGTACACCGCCACCACGCGGAACACGCGCCGGCGGCGGAATTCGTCGAAGGTTTGTCGCAGCGATCCGGCCATGCCCAAGGTTCTCCGGGCCCATTCCCCGAGTGCGTATGCTACACGTCCGCCGCGCCGCGGTTCCAACGCCCCGACTAGTGGACAGCCATCCACATCCGCTCATTGGCGGGTTGCAGCGGCACTCATGACGAGACGATCGTGACGCCGCGCCCCTCAGCGCGATGGCTTGGCGAAGGATTCGTGGCCGTGGACGATGCGCCAACCCTGCGGCAAGCGCCGCCAGAGATAAGTGACGACGAAGGCGTAATCGACGGTCTTGCCGTCGGGCTGCGTTCGGTGCGCCGCCAGCGGCCACGTCACCATCTCCACGTCGGAACCCAGTGCCATGAACATGGGCGATCCAACTTGCGTGTAACGCGCGTCGCTCTTGCCGTTGTTCCACCATTTCAACTGCTGTTCGTGCAGAGCATCCCAGCCGTGGATGACCTCGCCGTTGATCGCGAATACCAGATCGGGCGAGCGCTGGTACGGCGTCATGAAGGCATCGGTGTCGTGGGCATTCGCGGCCGCGAACATCCTCGCCATCAGCGATTCGATGGTTCGCTCGGCGGATGGCGATGCGGCGTGAACGGGGCAAGCAACGATCATCAACACAGCGAATGCTGCAAATGCACGCAATGCTTTCATGGTGTCCTCCCGCGAATGGATTTCAATTTCCAGGCGTATACGGCAAACCCATCCGGTCGAGCGCCGCCTTGAAACGCGGATCGCCGCGCACCGGATCGAATGCAGGTTGCCAGACATTGTCCTGGCCGAACATCACGTCATGGCCGATGCGCTGCAACGCATCGAGCGCGTCGCCGTGGTCGCCGAGCAGCATCAACCATTTGATACGCGCCGGCTCGGTCAGTCGTTGATGCGTATCTCCAGACGCGGCGAGCACGACGCGAATTGCGGCGGCGCGTTGCCCCGGATCGGCAACACCGTCCACCAACGCCATGTAGACATCCGGTGCTTCCCCGATCAGCCCAGCGCCTGCCTGGAAACGGGATTTTGCCAGAGCGTAATCACGACGATAGATCGCCGCATCGGCGGCAACGAACTGGCCCAGCGCGAAATCCGGACGTTCCGACAGCATGTCCCGCGACTGCGCTTCGGCATCGTCGAAATGGTGCAGCCCGGTCAGGACGTTGACGCGCGTCGCGGCGATGACGCCCGACAGGGGATCGAGTCGCTGCGCGCGCCCGATCTGCGTCAGCGCTTCGTCCAGCCGTCCTACGGCCAGCAGGAATTGTCCGTATTGATCGACCGCCTCGGCATCGCCCGGCGCGATCTTCATGGCACGTTGGAATGCCGTGTCCGCGTCGCGCCACTTCCACTGGATGCGGTACATCATTGCCAGGGCGACATACGCCGCTGCCGTGTTCGGGTCGAGCGCGAGCGCACGCTTCGCCGCCGCCTCACCCACCGGAAATGCCGTCTCCTGGGATTCGAGGAAATAATGCGGCAACAGAATCTGGGTCTCCGCCAGCGCTGCCCATGCCTGCGCGTAATCGGGATCGATCGCGACTGCTTGCTGGAAATCGGCGGCGGCTTCGCGCAGGCCAGGACCACGCGCCGCAATCAGCGGCAATCCGCGCAGGTAGAAATCGTGGGCATGCGGATCTATTGCGTGACGCGCCGTTTGCGGCTGGTCCGCTGCGGCACTCCATTGCAGTCTCAACCTGTCGGTAATCGCCCTGGAAATTTCGTCTTCGACGGCGAAGATGTTGTCGAGCTTGCGATCGTATTTCTCCGACCACAACTGAAACCCGCTGCGCGTGTCGACCAGCTGCGCGGTGATGCGCACCGCGTCTCCGAATTTCTGCACGCTGCCTTCGAGCACCGTCGCGACGTCGAGCGTATCGGCAATCTTGCGCAGATCCCCCTCCCTGCCCTTGAACGTGAATGCCGAAGTTCGCGCGGCGACTTTCAGGTTCGGGACCTGCGCCAGGGCATTGAGGATTTCTTCGGTAATGCCGTCGCTGAAATAGTCGTTCTTCGGGTCGCCACTCATGTTGACGAAGGGCAACACGGCGATGGACTTCGCGGTAATCGTGGATACCGGTTCTTCGTGCAGCCCCGCACCTTTGTGCCAAACGAAGGTATTGGTCAGCAGAAGCACCACCGCGATCGCCAGCACCGCACTGATCGCGCGATCCAATTTTCGCCCCGTCGAACGCACGATGGACGCATCCGTTGCGATTTCGCTCTCGCGCTTCAATCCCTGCGGAGTCCATTCGTAGAACCACGAGAAAAACATGGCGAACGGAAAGCCGATTGCTGCAGCGACCAGGAACCAGCGCGTCGCCCAATCCGGCAGGCCGATCGCAGGACTCAACTGCGAAATTCCCTGCGCCAGCGCCCACACCGCGCCTGCGTACAGCACGCCCGCGCGAAGGACGTTGCGGCGCTGGAGTTCGGCGAGAAGTTTCATTGACATATGAACGCGTCAGGCCCGGTGGTGGGCGCGGGTTTGCACAGATCCGGCCAGCCGTATTGCTTCCAGTACCCGACCATGCCGATTCGTTTCGCAAAGCCCTGGAACGCCAGGTCCCGGCGCGCCTTAAGTGACCATGCCTCGGGCTGCCACAGCCAGTTGAGATACGCATCGGACAATCCGCTGCGGCCGTGTTCGTACAAGGCGAACGATCGAGCCGGTTCGCCCAGTTGCAGCAACATCGTGGGCGTCCATTCGTCCTCCAGATGCGCGTCGAGGGCTTTCAGCGCGGCCTGGCGCTGCGCGACATCGCCGTAAGTGCCGCGATAGATTGCCTGCAAATCCGCGGAAGGGATTTTCGTGCCCATTTGACTGGTCGAGTCGGCAAATTCCCGGGCGGACCCCGCCATGTCGCCGTGCGCGGCGTCATAGAACTCCAGCATCAGCGCACCGAACGGCGAATCCGTCACGCCAGCGCGTTGGATGTAGGCCAGTGCGCCGGCCTGATCGCCCTGGCGCCAACGGATCATGCTCTTGTAGAACAGCAGCAGGATATTGGCCGGGTCGTTGCTCAGGACCGAATCGATTCGCGCCTCGGCAGCGCGGGTGCGACCCATTGCCGCGAGTTCGTTGGCGGCCCAGTAGTCGACCACCACGTTGTCGGGCGCCAGTTCCAACGCACGCTGCATGGGCTCGACCATCGCCACGTAATGGCGCTGCGAGAACTGGTTGTAGCTGAGCGCCGCGTATGCCTCCGCATCGTCCGGATCCAGCGCGAGCGCATGCTGCGCCGCCGCGTCGGAAGTTTTCCAGCTCGCATTCCAGTCGGCATGCGTGTACTGCGGCAGCACCGCGTAGGCGACCGCCAGTTTCGACCAGGCACGCGCGAATTTCGGATCCAGCGCCGTCGCCTTCTCCAGCAACGCGATCGCACGCGGCAGGCTGTCGCCGACACGCTTGTTCACCAGCGTCTGCGCCGTGACGAAATCCGCATAGGCCTCAGCACTGGTGGTCGCTACCGGCACCAGCCGCGTTTGCTCGTCGCCGGTCAGGACGACCTTCAGCTGCTCGGTGATCGCGCGCGCAATGCGCTCCTGAAGATTGAAGATGTCACCGAGATTGCCGTCGTAGCTTTGCGACCACACTTCGAAGCCATCATGGGCGCGCACCAATTGCACGTTGATGCGCACCGCATCGCCCTGCGTGCGTACAGCGCCCTCCAGCACGTTCGCAACCTCCAGCGCCTTGCCAATGGTGTGCAGGTCGGCGTTGTGGCTGGCGTAATAGAAGGACGACGCTCGCCCCGCGACTTTGAGATCCTGCACCTTGGCCAGCGCGTTCAACAGTTCCTCGGCCAGTCCGGCCGAGAAATAGCCGTGATCGTGGCCTGGACTCAGATCATCAAAGGGCAATATGGCGATGGACTTGGCCGGCGGCGCGGCCGCATCCAAAGCATCGCGGCGAAGCACCAGGCGATCCGTCAACAGCAATACCACCGCAATTGCCAGCACCGCGATGATCGCGCGATCGAGCTTGCGCCCGGTCGAGCGCACGATCGAAGCATCCGCCGCGATTTCGCTTTCGCGCCTCAATCCCTGCGGTGTCCATTCATAGAACCAAGTGAATGCGAGCCAGAACGGAAACCCGATACACGCCGCGATCACGAACCAGCGCACGATCCAGTCCGGCGCACCCAGCGGCGGCCCGAGCTGCGCGATGCCCTGCGCCAGCGCCCACACCGCGCCGATGTAGAGCACGCCCGCGCGAATGACGTTGCGGCGCTGGAGTTCGGCGAAGAACCTCATAGAGGCACGCCCGCGTCGTCGAAGCCCGCCTGGTGCAACAGGCGCAAATAACGCGGATCCTTGCGCAGACCATCAAACACAGGGCTGCGCAGGAACGCCGGGCCATCCGTACCGGTGCCGGGCCGGTCGAAGAATAGCGCCCGCACGAACACGAACAGGTCGTCTACATGCATGGGGCGCAGGGAGCTGATGAAAAGATCCTTGTCGGACAGCGTGCGGCGCACCGCGTCATAGCGTGAAGGGTCGCGGGCCACCGTCAGCATCGACTCCGTGACGTGTTCGAACCAGGCGATGTCGGCGGCATCGGCACCCTGCGATCGCAAGGTCGCCAAGGTCGTCCGGATCAGCTTTTCCGCGTCGTCGAATCGGCCGGCCTGCGCGTAGGCGATGACGAGATTCCGGTTGATGTACTTCATGTCCGGCGCAAGTGCATGCCCGGCCTCGAGCTGAACGACCGCATCCGCATAGCGGCCCGAATACGAGAGCAGGTAACCGTAAAGGTTGCGCGGAGCCGGTGCTTTCGGATCGAGTTCGACCGCGCGGCGCGCGGCATCCAGCGCCTCGTCGGCCCGGCCCATGGAGCCGAGCCAGTCCGTGTAGGCGAAATAGAATTCCGAATCCGGCGGCGCGAGCGCCTGCGCGCGCTCGAACTGCTGCTCCGCATCGCGCCAGCGCCAGTGGTTCGCGTACAGGTTTCCGAGCATGACGTGGGGTGCGGCGAGACCGGGATCGAGCTCGATCGCGCGCAGACCGGCATCTTCCGCTTCGCGATAGATATCCGGCAGCCGCACCGCCTGATCCTGCGGCAGATAGTACGGCAGCACGTTGAGACTGCCGCACAGTCCCGCCCAGGCCAGCGCGAACTTCGGGTCGCGCTTCAGCGCGGCGCGGTAGAGGTCGATCGAACGCTGCACGCCGGCGCCCCGCGCGCGGTACGCTTCGCGCGCCTGCAGGTACAGCGAGTGGGCTTGCGTATCCAGGGTGGCGACCGCCACCAGTTGCGTCTTCTGGATGCCGACCAGGGCGACCTGCAATTTTTCGGTAATGGCTCGCGCGACGTTCTCCTGCGTCTTGAAGATGTCCGACAGATCGCCGTCGTAGGCCTGCGACCACAGGTGGCTGTCGTCGGCCACGCGGATCAGCTGCGCGGTGATGCGTACCCTGTCGCCCTGCTTGCGCACCGAACCTTCCAGGATGTTCGCCACGCCGAGCGCCTTGCCGATCGTGCGCAGATCCTCGTCGCGGCCCTTGTAGTAGAACGACGATGTACGTCCGGCAACTTTCAGTCCGCGCACCTGCGCAAGGGCGTTGAGGATTTCTTCGCTGATGCCGTCGGAAAAATATTCGTTATCCTTGTCGCCGGACATGTTTACGAACGGCAGCACCGCGATGGATTTGGTCGTATCCGCCGCGCTCGATTCCTTCGGCGGCACGAGGATTTCCGTGAGTAACAGCACCACCGCGATCGCTAGCACGACAATGATGACGCGATCGAGCTTGCGCCCGGTCGAGCGCACGATCGAAGCATCCGCCGCGATTTCGCTTTCGCGTTTCAATCCCTGCGGCGTCCATTCGTAGAACCAGGCAAACGACAGCCAGAATGGGAAACCGATTGCCGTCGCGATCACGAACCAGCGCACGATCCATTCCGGCGCGTCAAACGACGGCCCGAGTTGCGCGATGCCCTGCGCCAGCGCCCACACCGCGCCGATGTAGAGCACGCCCGCGCGAATGACGTTGCGGCGCCGGAGTTCAGCGACGAAGCTCACGGCTTCTCCCTCGCGACCGCACGCAGCCCTTTGCGAATATCTCCATAGGACACCGTGAGATTGCCGAGATTGGTTTCAATATCAGCGATGCGCAGGCGCAGGAATTCGAGAAAGTGCGGATCATTGCGCAAAATGGCTGCGCTGGCTGCCAGGGCGCCTGGGGAGAGGCCCGGCGAACACGGGTGGTCCAGCGAGTGTCCAATAGCCTTGTAGTCGCCGGTCGGCACCAAACGATCGCCACAGGTCGATGCGAGCGCGTTCTGCACCTCATACGGAATCGCCATGCGAAAGGCTTTGCGATACGGATTGTCGATGCCTTCTTCGTGGATGGAGTCGAACATCGGGGCGGTGTAGAGGCGCATCGCCAGATCGCGTAGTGTCGGGTCGTGGATCAAGCCCATTTCGCC
>DASTAL010000405.1:0-1197 GCA_035712685.1 Rudaea sp.
CGCCAGCGTGTGCGTGCGGATCATGAGCTGTTCGTTTTCCTGCGCGATGCCGATCAGCTCGTGCAGGCGCCGGTTCAACTCGCGCTTCTGTTCGCGCAGCACGTCGAGTTGGTAATGCGCGAGCGACGTGGAAGCACCCTGGTCGCGCGGCATCGCCAGCGTCAGCGCGATGTCGGGATACTCGCTGAGGAATTCCGGATGGCGGCGCAGGAAGCTCGCCACGTCCGTCGGGTTGAGTCCTTCCCTGGCCGTTGTCTCGCTCATATCTCGATTTCTCCCTCGAACACGAATTGCGCCGGTCCGTGCATCCACACCGGTGCGCCCTCGCCGTCCCACTGGATTTGCAGGGTTCCGCCCGGCAGCTCCACGGCAACGCCATCGGCGAGTTTGCCACGCCGGCGCAGGATCGCAACCGCCGCGCAGGCGCCGCTGCCGCAGGCGAGCGTCGCGCCCGCGCCGCGCTCCCACACGCGCAGGCGGATGCGCGCACGATCCAGCACTTGCACGAAGCCGACGTTACAACCTTGTGGAAAACACACATTTGTGGATAACGCCGCGCCGAGCAATTCCAGCGGCGCGGCGGCGACATCCGCGACTTCGATCAACGCATGCGGATTGCCCATCGACACCGCGCCAAATTCGATGTCCGCATCCGCGACGCGCAGCCGGTACGGATCGGCCGCCGGCAAATCCAGTGGAACATCCGCCGGCGCGAAGCGCGGCACGCCCATCTCCACGCGCACGTCGCCGCCATCGAGCAATTCCACCGCGACCGGGCCCGACGGGCTTTGCAGCTGCGTCGTGCCGGCACCAAGTGCGCCGACGCGGCGCAGCCAGGCGGCGACGCAGCGCACGCCGTTGCCGCATTGCATGGCACGCGTGCCATCGGTGTTGTAGATGCCGTAACGAAATGCGCACCCGGAGTCTTGTGCCGGTTCGATCGTCAGCAACTGGTCGAAGCCGATGCCGAAATGACGGTCGCCGACGCGCGCGATCTGTGCGGCAGACAGCGCGAACGGCCGGGCGCGGCAATCCACGATCACGAAATCGTTACCGATGCCGTGCATCTTGGTGAAGCGCAGCTTCACTGCTTGCCGGAATCCTGGGTGGACTGGGCGGGCGTTGCCGCAGGCTGCTGCGGCTGGGTCTGCGGTTGCTGGTCGGGCATGACCAGCGGGCCCTTGTTGCCGCAGGCGG
>DASTAL010000406.1:0-1289 GCA_035712685.1 Rudaea sp.
CCCGTCGCCTGGTAATCCTTCCAGCCCGATCCGATCAGGTAGCCGCGAGCGATCGCCTCGACCGGCACCGGTTTCAGGCGCTTCGTGACCACGCTGCGCCTTGCATACAGCGTCGCGTCCACGCCGGACGGCAATACATCCGCGACGTTCTTCCCGGTCAAGTGATTCGGCATCAGGTGCGAGGTCCTGGCGAACCAGAAATTGGAGATCTGGCACAGCATCTCGCCCTTGCCGGGAATCGGATCCGGCAGCACGACGTCGAACGCAGAGAGCCGGTCGGTGGCGACGATCAGCAATTCGCGGTCGGACAGCGCGTAGACGTCGCGCACCTTGCCGCGATGGATCAGGTTCATACCAGGCAAGTTCGATTGCGATAGCGTGGTCGGCACGTGCAGGCTCCGTTGTCGTCATGCATTGTAGCGGCTGCCGCCGGCGCGGCGCTGCTAGAATGCGCGCGGTTTTCTTCCGGCTCACTCCCATGCGACGATCCGTGATCTGCGCGCTCGGCGCCAGCCTGTTCCTTTCCGTGTCGGCGTTCGCTGCCGAGAAACCGCAGCGCCTGGGCCTGTGCGCGAGTTGCCACGGCGAGAACGGCCATGCCAGCTCGGCGGAAATCCCGAACCTGGCCGGACAAAATCTTGCCTACCTGCGCAGCGCGATCGCGCAATACCGATCCGGCAAACGCGCGTTCCCCGCGATGCGCGCTGCGCTCGGCATGCTCAACGCACAGGAGATCGACGCGGTGCTGGTCTGGTACGCCACGCAAACTCCGCTGCCGACACCGCCATGAATATCGCCGGCAAGCTGGTCGGTGCGCTGCTCGGCTGGACGCTGTTGCGCAATCCGGTCGGGCTCTTCATCGGCTTCGTGCTGGGCCATCTGTGGGATCAGGGCACGACGAGGCGCGCGCAGTCGAGCCCACCCGACGCGTTCATCGGCCCCCTGTTCGGCCTTGCCGGCGCCATTGCCAAATCCGACGGCCGCGTATCGGAACCCGAGATCGCCGCCACCGAAAACCTGATCACGCGCCTGCGGCTTTCGCCCGCGCAACGCGCTGACGCGATCGCGCGCTTCAAGGAGGGCAAGCAGGACAATTTCGCCGTCGATCACGCTATCGCCGAACTGCGCGATTGGTGCCGCGGCCGCCGCGACCGCGCCTACATCCTGCTCGACCTGCTGCTCGAACTCGTGTTCGCCGAAGGCACGACGCTCGCACCGGAAAAAATCGCCATCGTGCGCAAATTGTGCGCGACCCTGGGCGTGCACGAACAGGAACTGGCCGCGCTCGC
>DASTAL010000407.1:0-1403 GCA_035712685.1 Rudaea sp.
CCGCCGAGTTCCGCGCCGATCATGTCGGAGCCGGTGTAGGCGCGAAAACGCGGGCTGTGCAGCAAGTCCGCGATGCGCTGCGCGAAGTCGGCGTCGGCCGAATGCACGGTGACTGCGGTCGGCAGGCCTTGCGCGACTTCGCGTGCGAACGAGGGGCCGGTGACAATCGCGGCCGGTGCGGCGGGCAGGCGTTCGGCGGCGATCTCGTGCAGGAAACGTCCGGACGGCGGATCGAAGCCCTTGGTCGCCCAGGCGAGACCCGCGCCGGCCGGGAAGTGCGGCGCGATCATGTCCAGCAGACCGGCAAAGGCGTGGCTGGGAGTGACAATCAGCACGACATTCGCGGTGCGAACGGTGCCGATCAAATCAGCGCTCAGGGTCAGCGCCGCGGGCAATTCCAGGTCGGGCAGGTAGCGCGCGTTGCGGCGCGTGTCGGCCATGCGCGCCATCGCCTGCGCGTCGCGGCCCCACAGCGTGGTCGGCACGCCGTTGCGCGCGAGCACGGCGGCCAGCGCCGTGCCCCACGAACCCGCGCCAAGCACGGCGACAGATGCCTTAGTTTCCATCACTTTCGAAAAGTGCGGGCAAGGCTGCCCGCTTCGTGATTCTCGCAATCATGGATGATTGCGAAAACTCACGCGTTCGGCGTGGCGCCTTCCGCGCGGCGGCGAATCTGTTCGTCGTAGAGCGCCTCGAAATTGATCGGCTGCAGCAGGAAGGGCGGGAAACCGCCGTCCTGGATCATGTTCGCCACGGCAGTGCGCGCGTAGGGGAACAGCACGTTCGGGCAGAACGTGGCCAGCACCATGTCGCGGTTGGCCTGGTCGAAACCGGACACGCCGAAGATGCCGGCCTGCTGCACTTCGGCCAGGTAGGCGGTCTTTTCCGCAAGCTTGCAGGTCACGGTGACGGTCAGCACCACTTCGTAGACGTTGTCCGCCAACGTGCCGACTTGCTGCTGCAGGTTCAACTGGACCTGTGACTGGCCCTGTTCCTGGAAGATGTGCGGGGCGCCGGGCACTTCGAACGAGGCGTCCTTGATGTAGACCTTCTGCAGCGACAACTGTGCGCCGGCGGCGGGGGTGGCTTGGGTGGTTTCGTCGGCCATGGAAAAACTCCGAATGCTTTGCGGGGAAAAAGGGCGCGGATTATCCCATGCCAAGCGAGTGAGCGCGAGTTTTTACTTGTGGCCCTTGGCCGTCGGCAACGCGGCTTCGCGCCATGCGCCCATGCCGCCGCCGAGCACGAAGACCTTGGCGAACCCGGCCTTGACCAGGCGTGCGGCGGCCTGCGCCGACGTCGCACCGGTCTTGCACACCAGCGCCACAGGCAATTCCTTGACCTTGGCCAGTTCCTTGTTTTCCGGATCGAACTGGCTCATCGCGACGTGACGCGCGCCGGCA
>DASTAL010000408.1:0-4536 GCA_035712685.1 Rudaea sp.
GAATTCCACAGCTTCGCGCTGGTACCAGCGATGTCGGCGCAGGTAAGCAGGTACAGGTAATCCAGCCGCTCCCAGTCGGCGACTTCGGCGGCGAAGCGGCGCACCACGTCCGGATCGGCGATGTCCTGGCGCTGCGCAGTCACGCTCATCAGCAGGTGCCGGCGCACCAGCCAGGCGACGAGATCGGTTTCCGCCGGCAACAACTTCAGGCGCTCGCAGAATGCGCGCGCCTCGGCCTCGCCGAGTTCGGAATGGTCGCCGCCGCGGCCCTTGGCGATGTCGTGGAACAAGGCGGCAAGCAGCAGCAATTCGGGTTTCGGCAGACGCGACCACAACGCATGCGCCTGCGCGAATTCGCGGCTGGCCTGCGCGCTGGCGAAACGTTCGACGTTGCGCAGCACGCGGATCGTGTGCTCGTCCACGGTGTAGACGTGGAACAGGTCGTACTGCATGCGCCCGACAATGCGGCCGAACGCAGGCAGGTAATGCGCGAGCACGCCGAACCGGTTCATGCGCGCCAGCGCTTCCACCGCCGGCGCGCCACGCCGCAGCAGACGCAGGAAGGCGGCGTTCACCGAATCGTCTTCCCCGAGGCGATCGCCAACGCGCGCCATTGCGGCTTCGATGCGGCGCACCAGCGTCGTGCGCAACGCGATGACCTGCGCGTGTTCACCCCAGATGCGGAACAGGTCAATCAACGCGGCGGGATGGCGTTCGAACAGGTCCGCCGTGTCGCTGTCCAGGCGCGCGTTGATGGCGACGAAATCCAGGCTCACGCGCAGCGGCAACGCCGGCGCTTCCAACGCTTCTTCGCAGGCGTCGATGAAGCGCGCACTCAGGCGCTCGATCGCCATCGCGGCACGATAATAACCCTGCATGAACTGTTCGACGGCGAGGTTCTCGCGGTGCTCGTCCGCGAACCCGAACTGCACGGCAAGAGTACGCTGGTAGTCGAACAGTAGCCGCTCTTCAGCGCCGCCGGCGGCGAGGTGCAGGGCGAAACGCATGCTCGCGAGCAGGTGCCGCGACGCCTCGATCGCCGCCACCTCAGCCGGCGCCAACATGCCGCATTTTCCCAATGTGGAAAGATTCGTTGCAGCGAACAGGCGTCGGCCCAGCCACAGGATCGTCTGCGCCGCGCGCAGGCCGCCCGGGCCGTCCTTGAGGTTCGGCTCCAGGTTGTAGGCCGTGTCATTGAAGCGCGCGTGGCGCGCATCGCGGTCGCCACGCCGCGCGCCCAGATAACGCTGTTTCGACCAGACCGCATCGTCTTCGAGCAAGGCGGCGAGCGCCGCATCGAAGCTTGCCGCTCCGGCGATCCGGCGCGCGTCGAACAAGCTGGTGTACACACTCGCGTCCGCGGCGGCATGTTCGCGGCATTCGGCCAGCGTGCGCACGGCATGCCCCGGCTTGAGGCCGATGTCCCACAGACAGGCGAAAAAGGCTTCGAGCGCGCGCGACAGCGGGCCTGTCGGCGGCTTAGCGCACGACACCAGCAAATCGACATCGGAATGCGGGAACAATTCGGCGCGCCCGAAACCGCCGACCGCAAGCAGCGCCGCCGCATCGGCATCGCCGATGCACGCCGTCCACGCGTGCACGACGATGCGTTCGACCGCGTCGGCGCGCGCATGCGTGAGTTCATCCACGTTCGCGCCGGCGCGAAATGCCTCGGCGAGTTGCCGATCGTTGTCGTCGAGCAATTGCCGCAACGCCATGCGCGCCTCGCGCGACACGCCGCTGCGCGGAATCGCGGCGGGGAGGCGCGGCGGTTTGATTTCGAACGCGGCGGCAGCAGCGTTCATCGGGAAAATCAGGCCGCCCTGGGCCAGGGCGTCAGGATTTCGAAGCCGTCGTCGGTCACGGCAATGGTGTGCTCCCACTGCGCCGACAGCGAATGGTCGCGCGTGACCACGGTCCAGCCGTCGGGCAAGAGGCGCGTGCCAGGCTTGCCGGCGTTGATCATCGGTTCGACAGTGAAAACCATGCCTTTTTCCAGGCGCAGACCGGCGCCGCGCTGGCCGTAGTGCAGCACTTGCGGGTCCTCGTGGTAGATGCGGCCGATGCCGTGCCCGCAGTATTCGCGCACCACCGAAAAACGATTGCTTTCCGCATGCTGCTGCACGGCATGGCCAACGTCGCCAAGCGTAGCGCCCGGGCGTACCTGTTCGATGCCCTTCATCATCGCCTCGAACGCGATCGTGCACAGCCGCCGCGCCAGCACCGACGGCTCGCCGACGTAGTACATGCGGCTGGTGTCGCCGTGCCAGCCGTCCTTGATCACGGTGACGTCGATGTTGACGATGTCGCCATCCTTGAGCACCTTGCCCGGGCTCGGAATGCCATGGCAGATCACATTGTTGACCGAGGTGCAGACGGTTTTCGGAAAGCCCTTGTAGCCGACATTGGCCGGCACGGCCTTCTGCACGCCGACGATGTGGTCGTGGGCGATCGCGTCGAGTTCCTCGGTGGTCACGCCGGCCTTGACGTGCGGCACGAGCAGTTCCAGCACCTCGGCGGCCAGGCGGCCGGCGACGCGCATCTGCTCGATTTCGGCGGGGGTTTTGATGGTGACGGGCATCCGCCTATTGTAGCGGAGCACTGCACGACTCGCCGAATTTTGTTTGCAACGACCTGAAAACCCTGTAGAATTCGCGCCCGCTCCCATACCGGGAGCAAATCCGCACACGTACCGAATCCGTTGTCGGGGTGCTTCAGGCAGACGCTACGCCGTCCGCCCGCGAGGTCGCCAACGCTGGGTACGTGGAGGTTCTAACCCCGGACTCGCCGCTTTGGACAGCGGTTGCGTCCTTATTCTGGAGTTTATCCCATGCCTCAAGTCACCATGCGCCAGATGCTGGAAGCCGGCGTGCATTTCGGCCATCAGACCCGCTACTGGAACCCGCGCATGGCGCCGTACATCTTCGGCGCGCGCGGCAAGATCCACATCATCAACCTGGAGAAGACCCTGCCGCTGTTCACCGACGCGACCAACTTCGTGTCGGGCCTGGCGCAGAAGCGCGGCACCATGCTGTTCGTCGGCACCAAGCGCTCGGCGCGCGACGCGATCAAGGAAGAAGCCGAGCGTTGCGGCATGCCGTATGTTTCCCAGCGCTGGCTCGGCGGCATGCTGACCAATTTCCGCACGGTCAAGCAGTCGGTGTCGCGCCTGAAGGAAATCGAGGCGATGGCCACCGACGGCAGCTTCGACAAGCTGGTCAAGCATGAAGTGATGGGCCTGCTGCGCGAGAAGGACAAGCTCGAGAAGTCACTCGGCGGCATCAAGAACATGAATGCGCTGCCCGACGCGCTGTTCGTGATCGACATCGGCCACGAAGACATCGCCGTGAAGGAAGCCAAGAAGCTCGGCATTCCGGTCGTGGCCGTGGTCGACACGAACTACGACCCGTCGCTGGTCGACTACGCGATTCCCGGCAACGACGATGCGATCCGCGCGGTGCAGTTGTACACCCGCGCCATTGCCGATGCCGTGCTCGAAGGCAAGGCTGCCGCGCCGATCACCGCCGCCACCGCCAAGGACGAGTTCATCGAACTCGACGCCGACGGCAATCCGGTCGCCAAGCCCGCTGCGCGCGAGCGCGACGACCGTCGCAACAAGCCGGCGCCGCGGAAGCCGGCCCCGAAAAAGGCCCCGGCCACCGCGCGCCGCGGTGCGCCGCCGCAGGCAAAGAAGTCCGCCGGTGAAAGCGATACGGCCGGCTTGGCGCGCGCCAAAGCCGAGGTAGCCGAGAACGAGGCGACCGACAAGGACGCGGCGATCTAAACCGCGCACTTCTGCTCTTGCGCCCCCTTGACTCAAGGGGGCAATCGAACCCTCGTGCAGCGAGGGTTCGATGGGGGTTGTGGAGAGTACGACTCCACAACCGAAGACATTGCATCCGGGCTCGTATTCCCGGCATTCCCAACGAGGTTCACCATGGAAATCACCGCAGGCATGGTCAAGGAGCTGCGCGAGCGCTCCGGCGCCGGCATGATGGAGTGCAAGAAAGCGCTCACCGAGAACAACGGCGACATCGACGCCGCCATCGAGTGGCTGCGCAAGCAGGGCCTGGCCAAGGCCGACAAGAAGGCCAGCCGCGTCGCCGCGGAAGGCCGCATCGCGGTCGCTCAAGACGGCGGCCACGCCGTGCTGGTCGAAATCAATTCCGAAACCGACTTCGTCGCCAAGGACGAGAACTTCGTCAAGTTCGTCGATGACGTGGCCAAGACCGCGCTCGCCAGCGGCGTGACCGACGTCGAGGCGCTCAAGGCGGCCAAGACCTCGCACGGCCCGACCGTCGAGGAAGCGCGCGCGGCGCTCGTCGCCAAAGTCGGCGAGAACGTTCAGGTTCGCCGCATGGTGCGCATCGACAGCAGTACGAATCAAATTGCCGCCTACCTGCACGGCGGCCGCATCGGCGTGCTCGTGGAAACCAAAGGCGGCAGCGCGGATTTCGCGCGTGGCGTCGCCATGCACGTGGCGGCGATGAACCCGCCGTACAACAAGGCCAGCGACGTTCCCGCCGCCTTCATCGA
>DASTAL010000409.1:0-1243 GCA_035712685.1 Rudaea sp.
ATACCACGGCAGCGCGTCGCCGCCGGAACCGGAAAACTGGTTGATCAGCATCGCCTTCGGCCCGAAGATCGCCTGCGTCGGCTCGGTGTAGGTCTGGCCTTCGCGCGTCATCACCCGCGTCATGGCCGGGCGCGACAGGTAGTCGACGATGTAGTCGGCGAGCTGGCCACCGTGGTTGTAGCGCTCGTCGATCAGCGCACCCTGCTTGTCGGTCTGGGCGAAGAAATAACGGTTGAAATTCGTGAAACCGCCCTGCGCGGTGTCCGGAAGGTACACATAGGCGAGCTTGCCACCCGACAGGCGATCCACCTCGCGTCGGTTGTGCTCGACCCAGGCCAGGTGGCGCAGCCCCTTCTCGTTCGCGATCGGCACCACGGTGACGTCGCGCGCGCCGCTGCCGTCCGCGTTGGCGCCGACGCGCAGCACGGTCTGCTTGCCGACGGTCTGCTGGAAGAAGCCGTAGAGATCGTCGTCCGCACGCAGTTCGCGGCCGTTGACGGCAAGGAGGTATTCGCCAGCGCGCACGTTGACGCCGGGCTGGGTCAGCGGCGCCTGCAATTGCGGATTCCAGTTTTCGCCATTGTATACTTTTGCGAAACGGTAGCGGCCGTTGTCGATGCTGTAGTCGGCGCCGAGCAGACCGACCGCGATCTTGGGCAGGTCGGGCATGCTGCCGCCGCGCACGAACATGTGCCCGACCGAGATGTAGGCCAGCATCTTGCGGAACAGGAAGTTCAAGTCGCCGCGGCTGCCGACGCCGGCCAGGTAGGGGCGGAAGTGTTTCTCCGCGGCGGCGACGTCGAGGCCGTGGAAATGCGGGTCGTAGAAGAAGTCGCGCTCGATGCGCCAGACCTCGTCGTACATCTGCGTCCATTCCGCGCGCGGCTGCACGTGCACTTCCATGTTCGCGGTGGCGATCTTGCCTTCGCCCGGTTTCGCGGGCTTGTCGGCGGCGGCGATGGACCAGTCTTCCTTGCCGGTGCGGATCAGTATCTTGTTGCCGTCGGCGGACAGCGCGAACGCGGTGACTTCGCTGGCGAGCGTGTCGGTCTTGCGTTTCTTCAGGTCGAAGCGCTTGAGCGTTGCCGGATCATCCTCGCCCGCCACCTGCGGGGCTTCGAGCAGGTAAAGCTCGCCGCTCTTGCCGGCGGTCATGCCGGCGAAATTGGCCGGCGGGACGGGCAAGGCCAGCGTGCGCTGCAACAGGCCGTCGAAGTCGATGGCGACGGCATCACCGTCGGAT
>DASTAL010000410.1:0-1825 GCA_035712685.1 Rudaea sp.
GGTGGTGGCAGCGACCGGCCCGAACCCGACGCGCGTACCGAGGCTGTGCTGTTCGTGGCCGACGGCGAACCGACGCTGACTCTCGCCGGCAGGAAGCACGCGCTGCGCGCCGGCAGCTATGCGTTCATTCCGCCCGGCGCGGATTGGCAGCTGCACAACCATGCCGCCATGCCCGCGCGCTTCCACTGGATCCGCAAGGCGTATGAGACCGTTGACGGCATCGATCCGCCGACGGCCTTCGTCAGCCACGACGACGATGTGCCGTTCGATGTCATGCCCGACTGCAATGAGGCGTGGGCGACCACGCGCTTCGTGGAGCCCGACGACCTGCGCCACGACATGCACGTCAACATCGTGACGTTCAAACCGGGCGGCGTGATCCCGTTCTCCGAAACCCACGTCATGGAACACGGCCTGTACGTGCTCGAAGGCAAGGCGGTGTATCAGCTCAACACGGATTGGGTCGAAGTCGAAGGCGGCGATTTCATGTGGCTGCGCGCGTTCTGTCCGCAGGCGTGCTACGCGGGAGGACCAGAGCGCTTCCGCTACCTGTTGTACAAGGACGTCAACCGCCATCCGAAACTGTCGCTGTTCAATACGAAAGCATGAGCGAACAAGCCAATCGCGATCTCGTCGGCTACGGCGCGAACGTGCCGCAGGCGCGCTGGCCGGACGGCGCGCGCATCGCCGTGCAGTTCGTCATCAATTACGAGGAAGGCGCAGAAAACTGCGTGCTCAACGGCGATGCGGCGTCCGAGGCGTTCCTGTCGGAGATGGTCGGCACCGCGGCGCGGCCGGGCGTGCGCCACATGAGCATGGAATGGCTTTACGAATACGGCAGCCGCGCCGGCTTCTGGCGCCTGCGCCGCCTGTTCGACGAACGCGGCCTGACGGCGACGGTATTCGCCGTCGGCATGGCGCTCGAGCGCAATCCCGCAGCGGCGCGCGCGATGGTCGATTCCGGATTCGAGATCGCCTCGCACGGCTGGCGCTGGATCGACTACCAGTACATCGACGAAGCGACCGAGCGCGAACACATCGGACTCGCGGTTGCGGCGATCGAGCGCGCAACCGGCCAGCGTCCGCTGGGCTGGTACACCGGCCGCTGCAGTCCGAACACGCGGCGGCTCGTGGCCGAATACGGCGGCTTTCTCTACGACGCCGATTCCTACGCCGACGACCTGCCGTACTGGGAACTCGTCGACGGCAAGCCGCAGCTCATCGTGCCGTACACGCTCGACACCAACGACATGCGCTTCGTGGCGCCGCAGGGCTTCAACAGCGGCGAGCAGTTTTACGCTTACCTGAAGGATGCCTTCGACGTACTCTACGCCGAGGGCGTGCAGCGACCGAAAATGCTGTCGGTGGGATTGCATTGCCGCATCGCCGGCCGGCCGGCGCGCGCCGCCGCGCTGGCGCGCTTCCTCGACTACGTCAAGCAACACGAGAAGGTTTGGGTGTGTCGGCGCGTCGACATCGCACGGCATTGGCGCGAACATCATCCGTGCAAGGCCACATGAGCAACGACGATCGCCTCGTCCTGACGGCGCAGCCGTTGACGGCGGATGCCTTCGCGCCCTACGGCGACGTCATCGCCGCAAGCGGGCAGGCAAGCACGATCAACCAGGGCATGGGCGGGCGTTGCAGCGATCTGGCTCGGGTCGACGTGACCGCCGATGGCGGTCGCGCCGCGATCAGCGTCATCTGCTGCATCCCGGAATCGCTGCCGATCAATCTGCGCCTGATGGAACGTCATCCGCTCGGCAGCCAGGCCTTCGTTCCGCTCAACGGCCAGCGTTACGTCGTCGTGGTCGCCCCTGCCGGT
>DASTAL010000411.1:0-4153 GCA_035712685.1 Rudaea sp.
GGCGCAGGGCTTGGCCAGGTCGAGCAGGAACGCTTCCACGTCGAGCTTGGCGAGCAGCGTCTTCATCGCCGTGTTTTCGATGATGCGGCCGTGGTCGATGATCGCGATGTTGCGGCACAGCGACTCGGCTTCCTCGAGGTAATGCGTAGTCAAGATGACCGTGGTGCCGGCGGCATTGATGGCCTGGATGAATTTCCACATCGAGCGGCGGATTTCGATGTCGACGCCGGCGGTCGGTTCGTCCAGGATCAGCAGCTTCGGCTCGTTCATCATCGCGCGCGCGATCAGCAGGCGCCGCTTCATGCCGCCGGACAGCGTGCGCGAGACCTCGAACGCCTTGTCCCAGAGCGCGAGTTGCTTGAGGTATTTTTCTGCGCGGACCTTTGCCTCCGCGCGTGTCACGCCGTAGAAACCGGCCTGGTTCAGGCAGATCTGGAACGGCTGCTCGAACATGTTGAAATTGATTTCCTGCGGCACCAGGCCGAGCATCTGCATGGCTTCGCTGCGCCGCTCGCGGATCGACACGCCGAACACGCGTGCGTCGCCCGCGCTGGCGTTGACCAGCGACGACACGATGCCGATCAGGGTCGACTTGCCGGCGCCGTTGGGGCCGAGCAGGGCGTAGAAGTCGCCGGGCTGCACGCTGAGCGAAACGCCCTTGAGCGCCTCGACGCCGTTGGCGTACGTCTTCTTCAGGTCCTGGATTTCCAGCGCGGGAGTGGCGCTCATGGCTGCATATTCGGTGGGGGACAGGTAGTATAGCGGCCCTTTCGATTTGCCGAATTCGCATCGTGGCCGATCACTTCCAGCTCCGTTTGGTCGAAAGCCGCATGCTTGCGCCTGCGGTGCGGCATATGGCATTTGAGCGTGCCGATGGCGCGCCGTTCGCGTTCGTGCCCGGCCAGTTCGTGCAAATCCACTTCAATTATGCGGACGGCAAGCCGACCAAGCGCAGCTATTCGGTGGCGACGATCGGCGATGGCAGCGCGGTGGGGCGCATCGAGATCGCGGTCTCCTACGTCGAGGGCGGCGCGGCCACGAACCTGCTCGCGAACCTGCCGGAGGGCGGGATGGTCGACGCGAGCGGCCCGTACGGGCGCTTCTGCCTGGACGACAAGGACGCCAATCGCCGCTACCTGCTGGTCGCCACCGGCACTGGCGTGACGCCGTATCGCGCGATGCTGCCGCAACTGGAAAAGCTCGGCGCGCGCGGTGCTGAAGTTGCACTTGTCTATGGCGCGCGCAACGAAACCGAGTTGCTCTACAGTGAGGAATTCGAGGCGTTCGCGAAGAAGAATCCACATTTCCACTTCTATGCCTGCTTCAGCCGCGCTGCGCGCGCGCAGCCGCGCGCGCACGACCGCAATGGCCGCGTGCATGTTGCGCTGGACGAATTGAAGCCCGACGCCGCGCACGACATCGCCTACCTGTGCGGCAACCCGGACATGGTCGACCAGGCGTTCGCGTTGTTGAAGGAAGCCGGGTTGCCGGTGCCGCACATCAGGCGCGAGAAATACGTCTCGTCCCGGTGATCTTCCTGTAAAGGATGCTTGACACATCCGGCGCCCGCCGCTACAGTGCGGCCTGTCAAGCAAACTTTACATGTTGAGGAATGGCTGCGATGGTCCGCCTGAGCCGGCAAGCACACCAGCGTCGCATCATGATCGCCATGACGATCTATGTGGCCGTGCTCCTTTTAGTCTGGCCGTTGGCGCGGTCCGAAAGCGCGCTCTGGCTCAAGGCCCTGTATGCGCTCGCGCCGGTGCCGCCGATCCTTTACGTGATCTGGCTGATGGCGCGGTGGGTGCTCGCCAGCGACGAACTCGAACAGCGCACGCACCTGATCGGCCTCGGCGTGGCCGCGGCGACGGTTTCGGTCTTCGGCATCGTCGCCGGTTTCCTGGCGGTGGCGCACGTGTTCACGCTGGACTGGGCCGCGACGGCGCTGATCTGGATATTCCCGCTGCTGATGGTCGTCTACAGCGTGGGCCGTGCCTATGCCGCAAGGCGCTACGGCAGCGGCGCCTGCGACGAAGGCACGCCGGTCGCGGTGCGCTTTCTGTACGTGGCCGGGCTGTTGACGGTGGCAGCCGCCTACATTTATTGGCACAAAGGCGACGCCGAGAGTGCGGGTTTCGCTGCCGGCATGGCGGCCGGCATGCTGGGTGGCGCGCTGTTCTTGGCCCTGCGCCAACGCCTGCGCCGGTCGGACGAATGAAAAACCGCGTACGCGAACTGCGCGAGAAACACGCCTGGTCGCAAGGCGAACTGGGCGAGCGACTCGAGGTGTCCAGGCAGACAGTGAACGCGATCGAAACCGGCAAGTACGACCCGAGCCTGCCGCTGGCATTCAAGATCGCGAAATTGTTCGGACAGCGCATCGAAGCGCTGTTCGAATACGACGAGGAGACGAGATGAAACTGGATACACGAACCGTCTTGCGCATCGCCATCGCCGTCGCGGCAGTCGGCTATCTGGCGTTCACGCAATTCGCCAAGACGCATGACGGCGCCAGGCAAGCGTCCGCGCTGGCCGCGCCGATTCCGGCGAACGCGAAGGCGTTCACGCTCGGCACGCTGGCGTTCAAGGCCTGCGAATTGGCGCAGAAACATTCCGGCGCGACGACGAGTGCGTTCTGCGCGCCGTTTTCCGTACCGGAAAACCGGGATGGCACGACCGGGCGCAGGCTTGCCCTGCGCCTCGCCCTGATCAAGTCCGATGCGGTCGCGGCCGACAGCGATATCGTCGTGTTCCTCGCCGGTGGTCCCGGCCAGTCGGCAGTCGACACCTGGCCGCAAGTCGCGCCGGCCTTCGCGCCGTTGCTCGCGCACCATCATGTGCTGCTGCTCGACCAGCGCGGCACCGGCGGTTCCAACGTGCTGGAATGCAAGGGCGACGACGCGGACAAGGACGAATCGGGCGGCACTGCCGGCTTCGACGCCGCCAGGACGAAACAGCGCACGCGTGAATGCCTGGATCAGGTTTCCAGGCATGCCGATCCGCGTTTCTACACGACGATCGACGCGGTTGCGGACCTGGAAGCCGTGCGCCAGGCGCTGGGCGCGCCGCCGTTCGACCTGGTCGGCGTGTCCTACGGCACGCGCATGGCGCAGCAGTACGCGATGCGCCATGCGGATGGCGTGCGCAGCATCGTGCTGGACAGCGTGGCGCCGAACGAGATCGCGCTCGGGCAGGACTTCGCCGCGAACCTCGACAACGCGCTGAAACTGCAATTCGCGCAATGCGAAAAGACGCCGGCGTGCAAGAGTGCGTTCGGCGATCCTTATGCCAGCCTGATGAAACTGCGTGACGCGTTGCGCGAACATCCGCAGGATTACAGCTACCGCGATCCGGTCACGTTCGCGGCGCAAACCAAGCATCTCAACGGGCCATCGCTGGCGGGGCTGATACGCATGTTCGCCTATTCGCCGGAAACGGCGGCGCTGCTGCCGCTGACCATCACGGAAGGATTGAAGGGCGACTACACGCCGCTCGCCGGGCAGACCCAGGTGCTGACCGGCGACATGGCCGACCTCGCCGAGAATGCGATGCAGCTGTCCGTGATCTGCAGCGAGGATGCCGACCTGCTGGCGCCGCGGCCGCAGGACGAGAACACACTGCTCGGCAACCATCTCGTCAATGGCATCAAGGCCGCTTGCGAAGTCTGGCCGCACCAAACACGACCCGCGGATTTCCACACGCCGCTGAAAACCGACAAACCGGTCCTGATCCTGGAAGGCGAATTCGACCCGGTCACGCCGCCGCGTTATGGCGAACAGGTCATGAAGGGCTTGGGCAACGCACGCCTGATCGTCGCCAAGGGCCAGGGCCACAACGTGATCGGACGCGGCTGCATACCGAAACTGGTTGGCGATTTCGTCGACAAGCTGGATCCGAAAACCCTCGATGCCAAGTGCGTGGATCGGCTCGGGCCGATGCCGGCATTTGTGAACTTCAATGGAGCGGCACCATGATCGAAGTCAGAAATCTGCACAAGTCCTTCGGCAAGGGTGCCAAGCGCGTCGTTGCGGTGGACGGCGTCTCGTTCCGTGCGCGCGACGGCGAGATCACCGGACTGCTCGGCCCGAACGGCGCCGGCAAGACGACGACGTTGCGCTGTCTATATACCCTGATGCAGCCGGATTCCGGCCAG
>DASTAL010000412.1:0-3092 GCA_035712685.1 Rudaea sp.
GTGGAGCTCGTCCGCCACGAGCGCGTGCGCGATGATCCGGTCGCGCTACGCGATGCGCTGCAACGTGCCGCCGCCGATGCCGACATCATCGTCAGCAGTGGCGGAGTGTCGGCGGGCGAGGCGGATTTCCTGCCGCGCCTCATCGGTGAAATCGGCAAGGTGCATTTCTGGAAGGTGCGCATCAAACCCGGCATGCCGTTCCTGTTCGGGCAGATCGACCAGGCATTTTTGTTCGCACTGCCGGGTAATCCGGTATCCGGTTTCGCTACTTGCCTGACCCTGCTCAAACCGGCCTTGGACGCGATGGCCGGCGTTGCGCCGACCGGCTATCCGTTGCGTGCAAGGTTGCGCACCGGCATCGACAAGCGCCATGCGCGCGCCGAATTCCAGCGCACACGCCTGCAATGCGACGAGAATGCCGTGTTGTGGGCAACCCCGCATTCGAAACAGGGTTCCGGCATGCTGCGCGGTGTGGCCGAGACCAACGCACTGATCGTGTTGCCTGAAGGCGAGCGCAGGTTCGCGGCCGGCGATGTGGTGGAAGTGCTGCCGCTACCGGGCTGGACCAAATAGCGCGCGTATAATCCGCACATGGAAATCGAATGCATCACGCCCGCCGAGGCGCTGCGGCGCCAGCGCGGCGGGGCGGTCCTGATCGACGTGCGCGAGGACGACGAGCGCGCCGCCGGCAAGCCGGGCGGTGCGATCGGCGTGCCGCTCGGCGAACTCGCCGAACGCATCGGGTCCATCGTTCCGGATCGCGCGACGGCCATTGCGCTGAGCTGCGCGCACGGCCAGCGTTCGCTGTATGCCGCGGCACTGTTGCGGCAGATGGGTTACGGGCGCCTGGCTTCGGTCGACGGCGGCTTCGTGCGCTGGATGGCAGAAGGCCTGCCTGTGGATCGCGGCGCGTTCGATGCGGACGCCGCAGAGCGTTATTCGCGCCATCTGCTGTTGCCCGAGGTCGGAGCCGCGGGCCAGCAGCACCTGCTGGAATCGCGCGTGGCCCTTATCGGCGCCGGTGGCCTGGGTTCGCCGGCCGGTTTGTACCTGGCCGCGGCAGGTGTCGGCACGCTGACCCTGATCGACGACGACATTGTTGAAAAATCCAATTTGCAGCGCCAGGTGCTGCATACCGATGCGCGCGTGGGTCAGCCCAAGACTGAATCCGCGCGCATCGCCTTGAGTGCGCTCAATCCGGGCGTGCGCATCGAAACGGTTGCGCAGCGCTTGCGCGCGGAGAACGTCGAAGACTTGATCCGCGATCACGACGTGGTGATCGACGGCGCCGACAATTTCCCAACTCGCTACCTGCTGGACGCCGCCTGCCGGCGCCTGCGCATTCCGCTCGTCTACGGCGCCGTGCATCGCTTCAACGGGCAGGTCAGCGTGTTCGATGCGCGCCGCGAGGATTCGCCCTGTTACCGCTGCCTTTTCCCTGAACCGCCCGCGGCGGCGGACGCGCCGAACTGCGCCGAGGCCGGCGTGCTGGGCGTATTGCCCGGCATCATCGGTCTGCTGCAGACGAACGAGGCAATCAAGCTCCTGCTTGGCATTGGCCAGCCGCTGGTCGGGCGCCTGCTCTGCTTCGATGCACTCGCCGGCGCGTTTCGCGAGTTGCGCCTGCCGCGCGATCGGCAGTGCCCCGGCTGCGGCGCGAACGTGCAATTCCGCGGATACACCGACATCGAACAGGTGTGCTCGGCGCGTTGATCCTGCTATTTCTTCGGGTGTTTGGTTTCGGCCAGCGCCAATGCGAAAAGCTGTTCCTGCGTCGCTTCCTTGCCGTGCCTGGCTTTCCAGTCGGCGTAGGGCTCGCCGTAGATGCGCTCGCGCGCGGCGTCCTTGCCGATTTCCGTGCCGCGTTCGGCGGCGGCGTCGCGATACCAGTCGGCAAGGCAGTTGCGGCAGAAACCGGCCAGTATCATCAGGTCGATGTTCTGCACGTCGCTGCGTTCGACGTTGAGGTGATGCAGCAGGCGGCGGAACGCCGCGGCCTCGATCTCGACAGTGTCATTCGTGCTCATGATCAGCTCCTTCGTGGTGCCGATAGGCCATTGTAGCGCCGCCGGAGTTTGTGCGATGCGCCCGGGACGGTAGAATGCCGCGCCCGCCCTGCGCAGGATTTTTCGATGGCCGCCCGGATCCTCGACGGCAAACGCATTGCTGACGAATTGCTCGACAGCCTGCACGCGCGCGTGACGCTGCGCGTGGCACAGGGCAGGGCGGCGCCGGGGCTGGCCGTCCTGCTGGTCGGAGACGATGCCGCTTCCGCCGTATACGTGCGCAACAAGCGCCGTGCCTGCAATCACGTCGGTTTCCGCTCGCGCGATTACGACCTGCCGGCATCGACGACGCAGGCCGAGCTCGCCGCGCTGATCGACAAGCTCAACGCCGATGCGCAGGTCCACGGCATCCTCGTGCAGTTGCCGTTGCCGGCGCACATCGACGCGAACACGCTGATCAATCGCATCGACCCGCGCAAGGACGTCGACGGCTTCCATCCGGAGAACATCGGTCGGCTCGCCCTGCGCCAGCGTGGATTGAGGCCGTGCACGTCCAAGGGCGTGATGACCCTGCTCGCGCACACCGATCGCCCGGTGCGGGGCCAATCCGCCGTCGTCGTCGGCGTGTCCAACCACGTCGGCCGCCCGCTGGCATTCGAGCTCATGCTGGCCGGTTGCACCACCATCTGCTGCCACAAGTTCACCCGCGACCTGGCACACGAAGTGGGCGAGGGCGACATTGTCATCGTCGCGGCGGGCAAACCCGGCCTGGTCAAGGGCGCCTGGATCAAACCCGGCGCGGTGGTGATCGACGTGGGCATCAATCGCCTGCCGGATGGGAGGCTCGCCGGCGACGTCGAATTCGCACCCGCCGTCGAACGCGCGTCGTGGATCACCCCGGTTCCCGGCGGTGTGGGGCCGATGACGGTCGCGACCTTGATGGAAAACACCCTGGAAGCCGCCGAGCTTTCCTGAATCGCGGCGCAATTGCGCCGCGCCTTCACTGCGAATTACGGGTGACTTGGGCTATCCTTCGCGCCCCATGATTTCGAATCTCCTGCCGATGCGCCGCCTGCGTTTTGCCCT
>DASTAL010000413.1:0-1323 GCA_035712685.1 Rudaea sp.
TGGCCGAGAAATACGGCGACGAGCGTTTTCCGGTCATGGTCGACGCCGACGGACGCCACCGCATCTACAAGGACGGCAAATTCTTCCGCGAGGTCTGGGCGAACGCGTTCGATGCCGAGCACCGCATCGCGGACTACGCGAAATTCGGCGTGCAGGTGCAGGCGATCTCCACCGTGCCGGTGCTGTTTTCGTACTGGGCGAAACCCGGTCAGGCGCTGGAACTGCACCGCTTCCTGAACGATCACACCGCGCGGATCTGCCGCGATCACCCACGCCATTACGCCGGCATCGGCACGGTGCCGCTGCAGTCGCCGACGCTGGCGATCCAGGAAATGGAACGTTGCATCGAACAACTCGGCCTGCAGGGCGTGCAGATCGGCTCGCACGTGGACGAGTGGAACCTCGATGCGCCGGAACTGTTCCCGTTCTTCGAAGCCGCTGCCGACCTGGGCGCGGCGATCCTCGTGCATCCCTGGGACATGATGGGCAAGGATTCCATGCCCAAGTACTGGCTGCCTTGGTTGGTTGGCATGCCCGCCGAACAGTCGCGCGCGGCCTGCTGCCTGATCTTCGGCGGCGTGCTCGAGCGCCTGCCGAGGCTGCGCGTCGCCTTTGCCCACGGCGGCGGCGCGTTCCCCTACACCATCGGCCGCATCGAACACGGCTTCCGCATGCGCCCCGACCTCGTCGCCACCGACAACGCGCGCAATCCGCGCGAATACATGGATCGCGTGTATTTCGACTCCTGCGTGCACGACGACCGCGCGCTGCGCTACCTGCTCGACGTCGCCGGCGCACGGCGCGTCATGCTCGGCACCGACTATCCGTTCCCGCTCGGCGAGCAGGAGCCCGGCGCCGGCATCGCCGCGCTCGGTCTCGCGCCCGCCGAGCAGGAATCCCTGTATCACGGCACCGCGCTGGAATGGCTCGGTCTGCCGGCCTCGCGTTTCGCCTGAATCGACTGGAGACGAACATGCGCCAATCCGCACTCGCCGCACTCGCCACCCTCGCCACGACCCTGCTCGCTGCCGGCCCCGCCTTCGCGCAATCCGCCGGCGAGTATTCACTGGACCAGGGCATCATCAAGTTCAGCGCGCCGCCAGCATGGCCGGTGATCATGCAAAAGACCGAAGGCGACCCGCAGTTCGTCGCGTTCCAGGTCAGGGATCCGGCTGACGCCAACAGCGGCGAGGCCACGCGCGTGACCGTGGAGACGCGCCTGCTCAACGACTCCAGCAACTTCCAGTCCATGGTCAATCGCGACGTCGACAAGGCCAAGCAGATGCCCGGCTACGAACAGAAGACCGATGGGGTGGACTCCAC
>DASTAL010000414.1:0-1430 GCA_035712685.1 Rudaea sp.
CTCGCGGACGAAAACGCGCGCCAGATCGATGCGTTTCTCGCCCGCCATGCGGATGCGCACGCCGCCCAGACAGCGTTGCCCTGGCGAGCGGCGGGCGCGGGCGTGCAGAACCTGCCGGGCGAGTCCGGCATGGACGGATTCTTTTATGCGGTTTTGGAAAAGCGTGATTAGTATATTTTTGTGCATCGCGCTTGGCGCCTGCGCGCCTGCGCCGGGCGCATTCGTGTTGCGCTCGGCCTCGCTCGATGCCGGCACACTGACCGTGCGCAGCGACTGGCGGCCGGACGCGCAGGTGCTCGACGCACTCGACCACGGCATCGAACTGCCGTTTGTGGTGACGCTGAGCGCGCAGCGGGCAGGATTCGCGTCGAGCCGGATCCGGCGGCATGTGCAATTGCGCTATTTCCCGCTGTCGCGCCAGTACCAGTTGCGCGATGTCGAAGACGCATCGACGCGCAACTATGCCGCACGTGCGCTGGCGCTGGCGGCGATGGAAAACCTGCGCCTGCCGCTGCCAGAATTCGACGGCGCCGGCGCGACCCAATTGCGCGTGCGTATCGCCCTCGACCGCGATGAATTGCCCGGCGCACTGCGCCTGCCTGCCGTGCTGCGATCGGCATGGCACATGGACAGCGGAGACTACGCGTGGCTCCCGCGGGCCGGTTGACGCGCATTGCCCGGCGCGCGCTGCCGGCGCTGGCCGTGGCCGTGCTGCTGGCCGCCGCGCTGGTGCTTGCCAACGATGCGGCCGGCGGCGCGAGCCGCCTGGGCGCGTGGTACCCGTGGATGCTCGGCGCCTGCGTGCTGGCGCTGACGACTCTGGTCGCGATCATCGTCCAGCGCCTGCTGCGCCTGCGCCGCGAATTGCGCGAACGCGCGCCCGGCGCGAGCCTGAACCGGCGCGTGCTGGCAATGTTGATTGTGCTCGCTCTGCCGCCGGTGCTCGTCGTCTACGGATTCGCCCTGAACTTCCTCGACGCGACGATCGACACCTGGTTCAACGTGCGCATGGAACACGCGATGGACGATGCGCTGGAAATCGGCCGCGTGTACCTGGACGAACGCCTTCAGGCGGCGCAGCAGGAAAGCGCCACGCTTGCACAAACCCTGCGCGACGGCGCCGATGCCGATTTGCAGAAGCGACTCGATGCGGCCATCGACGCACAGGGTGCCTTGCAACTGGCGGTATTCGGCAAGGACCAGTCCGTGCTCGCCACCGCCAGTGCCGATCCGCAATTGCTCACGCCCGCGTACCCGGATTCGGCGGCACTGCTGCAGGTGCAGGGCAACGGCCACTACGCCGCCGCCGAGCCGCTCGGCGCGCGCCTGATATTGCGCGTGGTCGATCCGCTGCCCGTGGCGACTCCCGGCAGCGAACGCCTGTTGCAAGCGCTGTATCCCTTGCCGGCGCGCCTGCAGGCGCTGACCAC